>CAVKTU010000001.1:0-9330 GCA_963659395.1 Holdemanella sp.
GTCCCGCAAACGATCCGTTTTCATCGAGGTAAATGTATTTGCTGGCCGTGCCAAGGTCGGCGATGAAAACATTGGAACCGTATCGGGCTTTGGCGCCAACGGCATCAGCCACGAGATCGCTGCCAACTTCCGAGGGATTGTCGACTTTCAAAGCGACGCCACTTGCTAGCCCTGGGCCTAATAGCAAAGGGCGCGAATGCAATAGCGACTTGGATAAGCGCACGAAGGGCCTAGCCAAGGAAGCCACGACGCAAGAGATAATGACGTCATCGATTTCCGAAACGGATACGGAGACGCTGCGGAAAGCGGATAAAAGAACGCTTTGGTATTCGTCTTCGCTGCGAATGGGTTTGGTGGCAATTTTGTAAACAGCTTTCAATCGGCCTTCCTTATAAAAGCCGAAATCAATCATGCTGTTACCGATGTCAATGGCAAGTAACATATATGGTCTATCTCCGCTCCAAGCTCCTCAATTGGAGTCTCGGGCGAAACGATAATAGAACAAAGGAAAGGAAAATGCCACCCTAAGCGACGACGATATTCAAAATGCGGCCAGGGACGTAAATGACTTTCTTGATTGTTTTGCCATCAAGGAAAGAGAGGACTTTCGCCGAGGATTTTGCGATTTCCATGGCATCTTGCTCGCTCGCGCCCTTGTTAGCTTTCAAGATATCGCGGACTTTGCCATTGATGCTTATAGGGAGATTCACGAGATCGATTTCGAGCTTCTTCTCATCGAAAGTCGGCCATGGCTCGTAAGCGAGCGTCTTCGCGTGGCCTAGCTTCTCCCACATCTCTTCGCCGATAAAGGGGCAAAGGCAGGAAAGGATTTTCGTGAATCCTTCCAAATATGGGCGATAGAGAGCTTTGGCTTTGTAGCAATCGTTGACGAAGACCATCATCTTGGCGATGGCGGTATTGAAGGAAAGGGCTTCGAAATCCTCGGTGGCCTTTTTGACCATGAGGTTATAAGAGAAATCGAGCTCGCCGCTGTTGGAGGAGGAAATAAGGGCTTTATATTGCTCATCATCGACCAAGCGATAGGCCCTTTCCAAAAAGCGCCTCGCTCCTTCTAAGCCCTTCGTCGACCAGGGTTTCGTTTCGTTTAATGGCCCCGCGAACATCTCGAAAAGACGCAAAGCATCCGCTCCCGTTTCATCAACCACGGTATCGGGATTGACGACGTTGCCGCGCGATTTGGACATTTTCTCGCCGTTGGCCCCCAAAATCATCCCCTGATGATAAAGACGGGCAAAGGGCTCTTTGGAGCTAACCGCGCCGATGTCATAAAGGAATTTATGCCAGAAACGGGCATAAAGCAGATGCAAGACGGCATGCTCTTGCCCGCCGATATACAAATCGACCGGCAGCCAATGATCGAGCAATTTCTTATCGCCGATAGCCTCGTTATTGTGCGGATCGATATAACGGATGTAATACCAAGAAGAACCGGCCCATTGGGGCATGGTGTTGGTCTCGCGCATGGCTTTTTGACCGTCGAAAGAGGTTTCAAGCCACTCTTTTGGCGCTTTCGAAAGAGGCGGTTTGCCATCCTTGCTCGGGGCGTAATTATCGAGTTCCGGTAATAACAATGGCAATTCGTTCTCAGGCAAGACGTGTTCCTTGCCGTCTTCCGTTTGGACGGTCGGAATCGGCTCGCCCCAATACCTTTGGCGGGAGAAGATCCAATCGCGGAGCTTGAAATTGACGACGGCCTCGCCTTTATGGATTTCCTTCAAGCGGTTGGTGATGGCCTCTTTCGCTTCGGCGATATATAGCCCATCGGCGAAGGAACTGCCGATATGCTTGCCATCTTCGACGTAGGCTTCTTCATCATTGCCGCCCTCCAAAACGCGGATAATCGGCAAAGAATGGGCTTTAGCGAAGGCGAAATCCCTTTCGTCATGGGCTGGCACCGCCATCACGGCGCCTGTGCCATAGGCCCCTAAGACATAATCGGCCACATAAACGGGGATTTTCTGATTGTTGATGGGGTTAATCGCGTAAGCGCCCGTGAAGACGCCGGTTTTTTCTTTCGCCAAAGCCGTGCGAAGAAGGTCGCTTTTCGTTTTGGCTTCCTCGATATAATGGGCGACCGCCTCTTTTTGTTCCGAGGTCACGATTTTCTTCAAGAGGGGATGCTCGGGCGCCAAGCAGCAATACGTGCACCCAAAGAGGGTATCGACTCTCGTCGTATAGACGGTGAAAAAAGAATCAGGATGGTCGACCAAATCGAAAACTACGTTGACGCCGACGCTTTTGCCGATCCAGTTCTTCTGCATCTCCAAAGTGCTTTTCGGCCAATCAAGCCCCTCTAGATCTTTTTCTAGGCGATCGGCGTAGGCGGTGATCTTCAAGACCCATTGGCGCATCGGCATGCGGATGACGGGATAGCCGCCCCGCTCGCTTTTGCCGTCGATTACCTCTTCGTTGGCTAAGACGGTCCCTAGTTCGGGGCAATAATTGACGGGGATATTGGAAACATAAGCCAAGTCGTGCTCGAACATCTTAGCGAAGATCCACTGCGTCCATTTGTAATATTCAGGATCGATCGTCGCGATTTCCTTGCTCCAATCGTAAGAGAAGCCGAGCGCTTTGATTTGCTCTTTGAAATGGGCGATGTTCTTCCTGGTGAATTCCTCAGGGTGGCGGTTCATTTTGATGGCGAATTGCTCGGCGGGTAACCCAAAGGCGTCCCAGCCCATCGGATGGAGGACGTTATAACCCTGCATCCTCTTCATGCGGGCGACGATGTCGGTGGCCGTATAGCCTTCGGGGTGGCCGACATGAAGGCCTTCCCCCGAGGGGTAAGGGAACATGTCCAAAACATAATATTTAGGTTTGGAAAAGTCGTGCGTGTCACAATAAAAAGTGTTGTTCTTTTCCCAATATTCCCGCCACTTCTTTTCCGTGGCGCGATGATCGAATGGCATACCAAACTCCTTATGATAACAAAGAGAAGAAGAGTTTTTCGTAGAGGGCGGCGCTCCTCTTCCAACTGTGATTGGCCATCATCGCGTTGGCAACGCATTTTTCCATCGCCTCGCGATTTTGGTAAAGGCCTTCGGCCACGCCTAGGGCGTAGCTTAAGCCCGAAATATTATAGTCGTTGAAACCGATTCCGTCAGTCTTTTCGTTCGCCTTCCCCGTGTAGCCTTTGACGGTGTCACGGAGGCCGCCGGTATAGCGGACGATGGGAAGCGCGCCATAACGTTGGCTGATCATTTGCGAGAGGCCGCACGGCTCAAAGAGGCTCGGCATCAAGAAGAAATCGATCCCGGCGTAAATCTTATGGGCCAGTTTTTCGTTATAGCCAATATAAATCCCGCATTTTTCGGGATAACGGGCCCGCAAATCCTCAAATCTTCTTTCTAGTCCGTATTCGCCCGAACCCAAGACTACCAAATTAACGTTTTTGGAAAGCAGATTCTCGAAATTGTCAATGACCAAATCGATTCCTTTTTGCCATGATAGGCGGCTGACTAGCCCATATACCGGGCCTTTCTGATCGACGATATGAAAGGATGAGAGCAAATCGGCGCGGTTTTGCTCGTGAAGGGAGGCGCGAGAGGAAGCGTCGTATTTCACCGCGATGAAGGCGTCGGCAAGAGGATTCCATTCCGTATAATCGATGCCGTTTAGAATGCCAAGGAAATCGTCTTCCCGTAAGCGCAAGACGCCGTCGAGATTATGACCCCCTTCATTACGAAGCAATTCGTCCCGATGGGAAGGGGAAACGGTCGTGATCTTCTCGCTATAGACGATGCCGCTTTTGAGGGTGCTTACCATCCCGTCGAAGCGGACTTGCCCCGAAGTGAAGAGGTGGTCGTCGAGATTATAGAAATCGCCGAGATAATAACGGTCCAATAGCCCCTTGAAAGCGGGATTGTGGATCGTCAAGACGAATTTCATTTTCCTAAAGAAGGGATCGAAGGGCTTTCCTTCTTTAATAAGGCAAGGAAGCATCGCCGCTTGCCAATCGTGGACATGGACGACATCGGCGTCGAAGGATAAGAAGCGAAGAAGCGATTTCGCCGCCAAAGCGAAGAAAGCGAAGCGCTCGCCGTCATCGTCATATCCATATAGCGAATCGCGTCCGAAATAATAATCGTTGCCGATAAGATAATAAGTGATTCCCTCTTCATTAAGCGAATAGATGCGCGCTTCTTGCACGCGCCAGGAAAGATAGACGTTGAAGGAACCGATTTCCTTGGGTTTCTTATCGCCTAAACGGAGGTTTTTATAATACGGCAAGCCGAAAACGACCTTATGACCGGCCGCCGCTAGTTCCTTGGAAAGGGAAAAAGCGACATCGGCCAAACCGCCGGTTTTGCAAAAAGGATTGGATTCGCTGGCGAAAACGGCGATTTTCATAATTTGGCCCCCTGCTTGATATAGACGATATTCTCGGGATCGCCCTCCACCACATGCTTGGAAGCGACGGCGGAATATTTATCGATGATGACATCGGAAATGCGGGCGGCGGCCCCGATGGAGGTATTCGACAAGATGATCGAGCGCTTGACGACGCTACCTTTGGCGAGCTTCACGTTGCGGCAGATGATCGAATCGGAAACCTCGCCATCGACCACGCAGCCATTGGATACAAAGGAATTGACGACATGCGAGGAGGGGCCATATAAAGCGGGCGGCGTATCGTGAGTCAAAGTGAAAATCGGCCAATCGTGGCGGAAAAGCTCTTTAGCTATGGTCGGATTCAGCAATTCGAAGGAATATTCGGCATAATGCTCCAAGGAATCGATGGAACGGACATAGCCCGAAAAAGAAGCGGCATAAACCTTATAGATTTTCTCCTCGATAAGGGAGGCGAGGATTTCCTGGATGCCATAAGAGGCGTCGAAGCGGATCGAACGGGCGAGAATTTTGCTGAAAACGTCGCGATCGATGATCCAAGCCTCCAACGAAATGTTGGCGTGTTTCTTTTTGCCGTCGTTAGGCGCGATTTTCTTCACATAACCGTCTTTGCCGATTTCTAGGCACGGGCGATTAAGGAAGCTTTTATCGGCGTCGTCGATGCTCTTATAGATGGCGGTTATCGCCTCGCCCGTGGCGCGGTGCCTTTCGATATAAGGGGCAAAATCGATGGTCATAAGAACATGTGGGGCGGCGATCAAGATCGTCTTGGCGTTGCTATCAAAGAGGATCCAATCGTTTTCGCGGATGTTATTCAAATCGGTGTTATAGGCTTCGTTGAGGACGCCCTTCTCATTATAGAAGACGATGGTGCGCCCCAATTTGGTGTTGCTCACCCAACTCGACATATTCCCCATATGCTTAAGGAGGGAACGCTGGTGGTTTTTGCATAAGATCCCCAAGGTTTCGATTCCGCTGTTTGCGAAATTGCTCATCGCGAAATCCATGAAGGCGTAACGGCCTAGGAAACTCGTGGACGCCAAAGGGCGATTGGAAGTCAATTCCCCAAGCTCGGGAGAATTATGACAATTCAATAAGGCAATGACGTCTTTCATCGGCAATTCCTCGCTTTCTTGTTGCTGAGCAAGGCGATTCCCTCGCCTTCGATCGGTTCGATTACTTCTTCTGGTCCGACTAAGGTATCAGGCGCCACGATGGCGTCTTTCACCTTCGCCCCTTTGAGGACATGCGCCCCCGACATGACGACGGAATTCTTGACCACGGCCCCTTCTTCGATCAAGGTGTCGCCGCTGACGACGGAATGTTCCACCTCGCCATAAATCTGCGCCCCTTGGTTAATGAGCGAATCGCGCACTTTCGCCTGCGGGCCGATGTATTGCGGGATGCTATGCTTATCCTCGGAAAGGATGCGGTTTTCGCCTTGCACCGAATATAAGTTCGTGTCTTTGTTGGACAACAATAAATCCATATTGGCCCGATGCAATGAAGAGACGGTCCCGACGTCCCGCCAATAACCATGATAGGTATGGATGACCAATTTCTTTTTGTCGGCGAGCATCGTCGGGATGATGTTTTTGCCGAAGTCGTGGTCGGATTGCTCGTTTTCATGGTCGCTTAGCAAATATTCCTTAAGCACCGAATAGGTGAAGATGTAAATGCCCATCGACGCCAAATTGGAAAGGGGCTTCTTCGGCTTCTCCTGGAAGGAAGTTATTTCGTCTTTGTCATTGGCGATGATAAGCCCAAATCGGGAGGCTTCCTCCCACGCCACGGGATAGGCGCTAATCGTGCAATCCGCATGGGATTTGATATGCTTTTTGAGCATTTCGTTATATGTGCAGCTATAAATATGGTCGCCTGAAAGGATCAAAACGTAGGCTGGGTCTTGGGCTGAGAGCCAATCGAGGTTCTCATAGATGGCATCGGCCGTGCCGGCATACCAATTGCTTCCTTCCTCGGTTTGCTTAGGGGAAAGGATGCTGGCGATGGAGCGGTTGCCGTTAAAGCCCCACTTCTCGCCGTTGCCGACATAGGTGTTCAAATCGCTTGATTCGTACTGGGTCAGAACGCTGACGGTGCGAATGCCGCTATTGGCGCAATTGCTTAAAGGGAAATCGATGATGCGGTATTTCCCACCGTATTCAACGGCCGGTTTGGCCGCTTTTTTGGTCAAAGCCTTTAGTCGCGTTCCCTTTCCTCCGGCTAAGATCATGGCAACAAGTTTGGCGCTCATGCGTGCTCCTCCTGGGGCTTATGGTAGATAACAGGAAAATAATAGCACAAATTCCCATCTAGGCGTGCAAATATGCGCGCGAATAAGGTTTGCATGCGTCGCGACGAGGTGATATAGTCTTATCCGCAAAGCAACGAGAGGTGAAATTATGTCTAGAGTATGCCCAATTTCCGGAAAAGGACCGATGAGCGGAAATAACCGCAGCCACAGCGTTTTGGCCACCCGCCGCCGCTGGAATGTCAATTTGCAAAAATACAAAATCAACATCAACGGCAAGATGGTCGAAGTCCGGATGTCCGCCCGCGCCTACCGCTCCCTCAACAAGAGCGTCAAAGCCAAAAAAAGCGAACCAGCGGAAGCCAAATAATTTTTTCGCTATCAAGAAGAGGGCCGCTTGTCGGCTCTTTTTTCGTTGCTTATAGCAAGAAGACGCCGACCATCGAAAGAAGGAAGGCGATGATGGCGATTAATAGAAGCATCCATTCGCTCCAAGCCAAAACGAATAAATGGGGCCTTTGATGGAGGACGGTCCCGTCTTTTTGGGTTTTCGCCTCCAATTTGTACCAAGTACGGAGCTTGGGATTGACGATTAGCAATAGCGGCGTGGCCGCTAAGATGAAAAGCAAACAATAAAGGACTTTGACAGCGATTTCGCTTTTCGAAACGCTAGCTACGGCCCGCAAAGATAAAGCATTTACGCTGATAGAGACGATAAGAAGGGCGGCCGCTAGGAAATACAAAACGATATGCGGCATCTCTTTCGAAGGGTGAATCAAAATCAGCAAAGCGTATACAACGGCGAATAACAGCCATAACGCCACGCCGAAGGCGCCGTAAATCCTAAAAGAAACGTCCAAACGCTCCACACTCATGAAAAGGAGCAATAACGGGGTCAAGAAAGAAAGGAGGCCGACGCCAAAAAGAGGGAGCAAATAACGGCTCCTTTCTTCTTTGGGGCTAAAATATTCGGCGGGAAAATAGCGAAGGGGGCTCGCATCCTCCTCTTTTTCCTTCAATTTGCGGTGCGCCGATAAAAAGGAAGCAGCCAAGCAAAGCAGAGAAACGAGAAGAATGCTTATGGCGGCGTAGATCATTTTAGTAGTCCCGCCATTCTCTCGGCGAAATCCTCATGCCCGAACAGATAGCTGCCCGCCACCAAGATGTCGGCCCCCGCTTCTAACATCAAAGAGGCCGTCTTTTCGTTGATGCCGCCATCGACTTGCAAAAGAAGATCACTATAGCCGCCTTCTTTTTTATATTTATATAGGGTTTGCATCCGTTCGACGGATTCGGGCAAAAAGGCCTGCCCGCCTTTCCCGGGTTCCACCGACATCAAAAGCACCAAATCCAAATGCTTTAAATACGGCAAGACGTCTTCCACCGCCGTCTTCGGCTTAATCGACATCCCCACCGAAGCGCCCGTCTCCCTGATGGCGGAAATCGTTTCGAGGACCTTCTCCTTCGAAGGGAGGGCCTCTAGATGAAAGGTGACGTTCTTAGCGCCTACTCGCCCGAACAAAGGACCGTAAGTAAGAGGGTCCTCCACCATCAAATGGGCATCGATGGCGATATCGGGAAAGGCCGCCAATAAAGAGCTCATGTCATCGACGCCAAAGGAAGTGGCCGGCACGAAGAGGCCGTCCATCACATCGAAATGAAGAAGCGATGCGCCCGCGGAAAGAGCTAAGGAAACCTCATCGTGGAAACGCTTCTTGTCGGCAGCTAAAAGAGAGGGAGATATTAGCGGCGTCTTATATATGGAAAGAGGGCTCATTTGAAACCGAAAATCCTCGCGATCAAGGATTTTTTCTCCACCAATTTATCTTTTTCCTTCAAGGTTTTGGCGATGGCATCGTGCATTTCTTGAGCGCTTAGATACCTCTCTTCCGGCCTCTTGCGGCAAGCCTTGACGACGATTTTGTCAAGGATCTTCGGCGAAGAAGGAAGGATTTTGGAAGGCTCTGGGAAATGCTTTTTGATTTGCGCCAAAGCCACTTCTTCCGTCGAATCGCCATCGAAGGGAACGCTGCCCGTCAAGAGCTCGAAGAAGATGACGCCTAAAGAATAAATATCGCTAGACACTAGCGCCTCTCGCCCCATCAATATCTCGGGGGCGCAATAATAAACGGTGCCAGGAATGGCATCGCCCTCGACCTTCTCCCCTAACTTCGAAGCGATGCCGAAATCGGCTATCTTAATCGAGCCGTCGGAAAGATAAAAAAGATTGTCGGGCTTCAGATCGCGGTGCAATAAGCCGTGTTCATGGATATAAGAGACCCCATCGGTAAGCTGAAGCATGACATCCACCGCTTCAAGGGGGGCGAGATTATGCCCGGTGGCGATGTTGAGCTTGTCGCGTAACGTGCGCCCCGAAACGTATTCGTTGGCCATATAAGGGCGGCCATCAACCTTCCCTTGTCCGTACACTTTGACGATCAAAGGGCTATCCAAAGAGGCGCAGGCGATGCATTCCTTCTCAAAGCGGTCGACGTTTTTCTCGTTCATCACGTCGGTTCGCATGATCTTAAGCGCCACCGTGCGGTGCATAGAAACGTCATAAGCCTCGTAAACATCGGCCATGCCGCCGTGGGCGATACGGGAGGTGATGCGATAACGCCCATCTATTTTCGTTCCTATTTCAATCATTGGCGATGCTCTCCCATAAGGCTATGCCGATATTGTCCGTCCCGCCGTTATGATTG
>CAVKTU010000001.1:9409-24475 GCA_963659395.1 Holdemanella sp.
CCACCAAAGAGGACACCTTTTGATCGGTGCGGTCATCGGTCGATAGGATATTGCCGATTTGCTCTTGGTTAATCTGATTATAGAGGCCATCGGTGCATAGAAGGACGCTTTCGCCATGGTAATTCCTCACGTCGATCGTTAAGGAAACGCTGGGATATATCCCCAATGCGTTCATCAAAACATGGCGGTCGGGATGGGAAAGGGCGTCTTCTTCGCTGATCTTCCCCGTGCTAACCAAATAACGGACATAGGTATCGTCTTCCGTCAGCAATTTGATCTTGCCGTTATCGTGATTATAAAGATAGCAACGGGAATCGCCGATGTTGGCGATCATGATCTTCGAGCCGTAAATAAGGGCGGCCACCATCGTCGTCCCCATGCCTTTGACTTTGCTATGCTTATCGGCGTAGCGGTTGATTTTAGCGTTGGCTTCTTTGGCGGCTTTGGTGATCCAACGGCGATTGAGGTAAGCGAATTTGTGCTTGGGTTTATGGCGGAAGCTTTCCGTCAGGATGTCGATGGCGGTTTTCGAGGCCAAATCGCCTTTTTTCGCCCCGCCCATGCCATCGCAGACGATCAAAAACGTCTCGTTATACGAATTCATGAGGACCATGGCTTGGTCTTCGTTGTTTTGCCTTACGCGCCCGACATCGGTTTTGTAGGCGTAAGTGCCGTGATATATCTTGCTCATCTTTCCCTCCTTATGGCTTTGGCGCGGAGTTGCCCGCAGGCGGCGTCGATGCCTTTGCCCCATTCCTTGCGGATCGTGCAATTGACGCCATGGGAATTAAGGTATTCATAAAAGGCTTTCGTCGCCTTTTCATCGCTTCTTTCGAAAGGCTTCTCTTTCACCGGATTTAAGGGAATAAGATTGACATAGCAGCATATTCCCCGCAATAAAAGCGACAATTCTTTGGCGTTTTCGAGCGAATCGTTAAGTCCTTTGATGAGGATATATTCGAAAGTGACGCGCCGGCCGCTTAAGGAAACGTATTCCTTGACGGCCTTCATCAATTCGGCGATCGGATAATGACGATCGATCGGCATAAGCTGGCGACGGATTTCATCATTCGGGGCATGTAATGATATCGCCAAATTGACTTGGATTCCCTCTTTGGCGTAACGGAGGATGCCTGGCACGATGCCGCAAGTGGAAACGGTGATATGACGGGCGCCGATCCCTAAGCCCTTGGGGGCGTTGAGGATATGAAGGAAGTCGCTTACATTATCGTAATTATCGAACGGTTCCCCCGTCCCCATCACGACGACGTGGGAGACGCTTTCGCCATGCTCTTTCAAAATGGCATTCATCGCCATCACTTGGCCGACCATTTCTTCTGTCTTAAGACCGCGTTCTTTCTTTAAAAGGCCCGAAGCGCAGAAAGCGCAGCCCATCGAACAGCCAACCTCGCTAGAAACGCAGATGGCGTTGCCGTAATCGTAACGCATGAGGACAGTCTCCACCTTCGCGCCGTCTTCCATCGAAAGAAGAAGCTTAAGGGTGCCGTCTTTCGCCTCTTGCGATAATTGAAGGGAAGGCAAAGACAAGGAATATTCTTCCTTTAGCCTTTCGCGAAAGGATTTGGAGATGTCGCTCATCTCATCGAAGCAACGCACCCCTTTGACGTAAATCCAAGAAAAAAGCTGGGTGGCGCGGTATTTCTTCTCGCCGATGGAAAGCATCTCGCTTTCGAGCTTCTCCAAAGTATAGCCAAAGAGATTCTTCTTCATATGAAAGGGATTATTTCATTTGGGCACAGGCGTTAGGTTGCACCATGACGGCGGGATCGAAAATCTCTTCGAGGGGGACGCCGGTCTTCGCTTCCTTGGAATTCTTATGCATCACGGCATAATACATCGCCGTGTCGAATTCCTCGAATTGGAAGCACTGCTTCTCCTTGACGATCTCGAATTCGGGATGATTGGCCAAGAAAGCGGCGATTGTTTGATGCCCTTCCTTCTTGGAGATCGTATAGACCATATAGATAAGGGTGCCGCCTTCCGCCACGTATTTCGAAGCGTTCTCCAAAACCGCTTTCTCTTGGGCGAACAGGGCGTCCATCCCCTCTTTCTTGAAATGCAAAAGGAAATCGGGCTCCTCCCGCACCAAATCGAAATTGGAGCTGTCGGGGGCGGCGATCACTAGATCTTGGGGATTGGAAATGGCCGCTTCGAGGGAATCGGGGGCGGCAGCGAAGAAATTGACGTTCTTTAAGCCATCGCGCCTAATCATCGCGCCGACATCGGGGTAATGCTCTAAAGAAGGCACGCCGAGATTAAGTCCGATACGGTCGCCATAAGTCTCGACGATCTCCTTCAAAAGGCTCGAATCCTTGTTACCGTTATAGCAAAACAATTCCAAAGGCTCGGCGATCTTATATTCGTCGATGAGGGCTTTGGTGAGCATGCGCTCAACGAAGATATCGCCCCGACGGAATTCGTCCATCCGGCGCAATGGCGTCTTCCCCTTATATTGCAGAATGCCTTCAACGGGCGAAGGAAGAAAATCGGGGTTGTTGTTCAAAAGGGATTCGACGCTGATTTTGGAAGTGCGGACGCGGACCGTCTCTAAACCTGGGCGATTGTTCTTCTTGAGAATCTTATAAGTCGTTCCGAAACCGAAGTGCTCCCAGATTTTCAAGACCCATTCGGGGGTGTTATAGCGAAGGGAAAGGTATTTGTTGCTCGCTTTCGGGAGGTCGGCAGAGATGAGAGTCTCGGGATGATCGCGGTTTTCGAATAAGGTCGCTAAGGCGGCGGACTTTTCCTCGCCGAGGATTTCCTGAGCGGCCATGATCATCTCTTCTGGCGCAATCCGTTTGACGAAATAAAGATTGGCGATGGCCAAAGACAAATAACGTTTTTCCACCTCATCTAAAACGGCGCCGCTTCTGGCGATGACATCGGAAAACATCAGATGATGACGCAGTTCGCAGCCCACTAGCGCCGCCACCACCGAGCGGAGGGAACGGATAGAAACGTCCGCCTGGAAGATTTTGCGGAGCGCCTCATTAAAGGACGTCCCGTTGTCGAGGATGTCGTCCAGGGTTTTCTTCGCGAGTTCAAGTTCTTGCATGGTTTACCTCCTAGTGGTGTTTATGATGGCAAGCGCAGCCGTCGGAATGACAACATCCTTCGTCTTCTTTCGCTTGCAATTCCTTTTCGTGCCCGGCGAAAACGTCCCCGAGATATAGTTGGTTCGGGTCGTTGATGTCGAGTTCGGCGTGGTCGGCGGGATTGGGCTCGAAATCGTCTTCGTCGGCATCGCCGCTATCGCCTTCCACATCGACGAGATTCGTCTCCTCGATGTAACGAGGATAGGCGTCGTTATGGATTTCGTACCGCTTGCCCTCGAGATAATATTCGAAAGAGACTTCGACATTGATGCTAACCTCGTTAAGCGTCTTTAGCAAATAATCGGCGATCTTATCCTCGATTACTTCTAATTTCTTCGGGGCGCGGACGATCACTTCAGTATGCCAGCTCGTCTGCTCGACGCCATGATGGAAGATGACGGCATAGGGAGCATAAAAATTGAGTTCGTCCTCGTCGACTTCCATCAAATTAGCGAGGTTTTCGCTATGTTCTTTCGAATAATGGCCAACCACATACTGGTCAAGGCCGAGAATAGCAATCGTAATCATTCTTTTCCTCTTCTTCGTTAGGAAAGTATACCACAGGTATAAAATTAAGCATAGAGGACCGCGATTTATCTTTCCTCGCCTTCATATTCAAGCAAATAATGGCCTTTTGCAGGCTTTTTTGCGATTTTCGATGATTTTAGGCGTCAATAATCCAAGGGATCGACGTTGATGGAAATATGGACGCCGCCGAAAGAGGCGTATTTCGAAAGCATCTCTCTTAGATACGGCTCAATCGCCTCCCGTTTCTTATATTTGATTAGCAACGAGCGGCGGTATCTCCCACCTTCCATGGCGTAAAAAGGCACAATCGGCCCAAGCAAGGAAACCCCTTCTATCCCCATCGCGGCGATCTCGTTTTTGAAATTGAGGCTCACTTGGGCGGCTTTCGCCTCGTTTTCGCTCGAGAAGACGAGCAAAAAGAGATAGACATAAGGCGGGTATTGGGCGATTTTCCTTTCTTGCATCTCTTTGATATAGAAGGCCCCGTAATCCTGTTTGGCCCCATAAACGATCGCGTAATGATGGGGATTGTAAGTTTGGATCATCGCTTCGCCTGTCTTATCGCTACGGCCGCTGCGCCCGACCGCTTGGGCGATTAATTCGAACGTCCTTTCCGCGGCGCGGTAAGTCGGCAAAGATAAGCCGATATCAGCTAGGACGACGGCGGAGAGGGTAAGAAGAGGGAAATCATGGCCTTTGGCGAGCATCTGCGTCCCCACGATGACGTCGTATTGGCCGTCTTTGAAGGCGCGGATGGTTTTTTCGACCTCCCGCGACACCTTCCCAACGTCGCTATCCATCCGAGCGATCCTGGCATCGGGGAAAAGGTCGCTTATTTCCTTGACGACCCTCTCGGTGCCGTATCCCACGCGCCGCAAATGGGTGTTGCCGCAATCGGGGCACGCTTCAGGATAGACCGAAACATAGCCGCAATGATGGCATTTTAGCATATTGTCTTCCTTGTGATAGGTGAGGTTACCGCCGCAACTTGGGCACACGAAAAGATGGCCGCATCTAGGACACTGAATCCCCGTCCAATATCCACGGCGGTTAAGCAGCAAAAGCACCTGCTCCTTGCGGTCGAGTTTTTCCTTGATTTTCGATAAAAGGGGCAAGGAGATCTTCTCGCTGTTTTTGCCGATGTTTCGACGGTCGGTCAAATCGATGATGGCGGTTTTGGGAAGCGGCTTGGCGTTGACCCTTTCCATCATCGTGACATAGCCATAGACACCTTTCAGGGCCCTAGCCCTGGTTTCGAGGCTTGGGGTGGCGCTGCCTAGGACCAATTTGGCTCCTTCGGCCTTCGCCCGCATGATTGCCACCTCACGGGCATGATAATAAGGGGCGTTATCTTGCTTATACGATTCCACGTGCTCTTCGTCTAGAATGATAAGGCCGATATTCGAAAGAGGGGCGAAGACGGCGCTGCGGGCGCCCACGACGACCCTTGCCGCCCCCGAGGCGATGCGCCGATATTCGTCATAACGCTCGCCGTTAGTAAGGCCGCTATGGAGGATCGCCACCTTCTCGCCGAAACGGCGCAGGCAATAATCCATGAGGGCGGGCGTCAAATTGATTTCGGGCACCAAAAAGATGACGTTCTTCCCTTTTTCTAGATAGCGCTCGGCCAAATGGAGGTAGACTTCGGTTTTGCCACTCCCCGTCACCCCCTCGAGCAAATTGACGGTTTTCGGGCTGTCTAAAAGGTATTGGTAGGCCTGTTCTTGGAAATGGGTAAGGGGGTGCGGCTCTTCCCTTTCCTCGGCTTTGAGGATGAGCCTCCGCTTCTCTTCTTTATATACCGCGACTTTCTTTTTCTCGATCAATTTCGACAAAACGGCTGCAGAACCCGCTTCTTTTTTGAGAATCGGGCCTTTATTGGCGATTAATCTAAGCAATTCTATCTGTTTATCGGAAGTCAATCCATCTTCGTTTTTGTCAAGGATCTTCACCCAGCTTTCATAAGCGATTTTCGGGCCGCGCATGGCGCTGGAGCGAGGAGACAAGGACAAAGGAAGCATTGTTTGCAGGACGACGATAAGAGGGGCGAAATAATAATCGGACACCTCTTTAGCAAGGCGTAGCAATTCCTCGCTTAGCAAGGGCTCTTCGTCGACGATGTCCTCTTCGCTAAGTTTCTTGAAAGCGAAGCCGCGCTCCTTCTCTAATTCCTCTAGCGTCTTATCGGTGTCGCTTATTTTTAACACGAAGCCGATGACTTTTTTAGGGCCAAAGGAGATGCGGACGCGAAAACGCTCGCCTATCCTCTTCTTCCCGTCATATAGATAACTGAAAGCGCGGTTAAGCGACAGCGTTCCGTATTCGGTCAATACCTCAACGATCTTCACAATATTAAGATAGCACAAAAATGATCATTTTATGGCACTAGCGATGATGGAAAGGACTTCTTTGGCCGCCCTTAGCAAGTCATCGTTAATCACCCGATAGTCATAATGGTCTTGGAGAGCCATCTCGCGCTTAGCCTGCGCAAGACGCCCTTCGATATCGGCTTCCTTCTCCGTCATCCGGCCTCTGATCCGTCTTTCGAGTTCCTCATAGGAAGGAGGCAAAATGAAGATGGAAACGACTTCCTTCCCCAACTTCTCCATCACTTGGGCGGCGCCGTTGACGTCGATCTCCAGCAAAACGTTCTTCCCGTCGTTTAGAAGGGCTTCGACCTTATCCTTAGGCGTGCCATAGCTATGCCCGACGAAAAGGTTGTATTCCAGGAAATTCCCTTTTTCGACGTTATCCATGAAGACCTTATCGGAGACGAAATAATAATCCACCCCGTCTTTTTCGCCGGGGCGAATATTGCGGGTGGTCATCGAAACGCTATAAACGAGATTGAGTTCGCTATGTTCCATCACCTTTTCGCGGATGGATCCCTTCCCCACGCCCGAGGGACCGGAGATGATAAACAGCAAGCCCTTTTTCATAAATATTAGACCGATTGTAGTCGGAAAGAGAGGATTAGGCAAGGGAAAATCGGCATTTTGTCGAACTTTTAGGCGTTTTTACTGACCGCGCACAAAAGGTAAAGAGATTTTAGGAAGCGAAAAAGATATACTTTCTTTGCTATGCGGCCATTACGTTACCAAGAAATATGGCAATTATTGCCCCATCTAAAAAAAGAATTGTTAGAGAAACACCTCTCCTCCCCTTCTTTACTCGACGGCAAAACCTTTTTGTTTCGCCCTTCGGGAAAGGGGATGAAAGGCTTTTTGATTTCGTTACGGAACGAATGCCCGTTGGTGTCTTTCGACACCGACGATTCGCCGTTTTCCTCCCTCTCCTCCCCTTTTCTCGAGGCTTTCAAAAAAGCCTTCCCCAATCCTTATATTGAGGATATATCCTTGCTTAACGAGGACCGGATCGTTTCCTTCGAAGCGGCCATCATCAACCGCGTCTATAAAGAGGAAAAGCGCTTCTTGCTCGTCGAGCTCTTCCCTTCGCGCCCCAATTTGCTAGTGTTAGACGAAGAAGGACGGATCCTTTGGGTTTATCGCCCTTCCTCGCTTGAAAGCAAAAGACCCTTGATGAAAGGGCTAAGCTATTCGTTGCCGCCTAAAGAAACGGAAGAAGCCATAAACGTAGCGGCACCTTTCGACTTCCCCTCGTATCTAGAGGAAACGAAGAAAGAAATCGAGAAGATCGTCCTACTAAGGAAAAAGGAAAAATTCTCCTCGTACTTAAAGGAACTCCAAAACAAAGCCAAGCACGCCAAACGCAAAATCGCCGCCATCGAAAGCGATGTCGCAAGCGCTAAAAAACACCTTAACGACGGCGAAAAGGGTGACGCCATCTATATGCATTTGGAGGAAATCGACCTTCAAAGCGGCTTCTTCGAATATGACGGCCGCAAAATACCTCTTGACCCCTCCCTCTCCTTGCCCATGAACGCCTCGCGTTATTATCAAAAAGCCAAGAAAGCCAGAGAGACGATCAAAAGGTGCGAGGCGAATCTAGGAAACGCCCAAAAGGAACTAGACGACGCCTTGGCGGCCATTTATGAGCTCGACCACGCCGATGAAGCGGCCTTGGAGAAGATGATGAGCGCAGAAGGAAAGGGACATAAGAAAATTAGCGACGCTCTTTTTGGCTCCTCTTCCTTGCCCTATGAGGTCCGTTATGAGGGGACAAGGATCGCCTTTGGGCGTAACGCCCGTCAGAACGACGCTTTAAGCTTCCTTTTGCTCACCGCCAAAAACCACCTATGGTTTCATATCCTCGGGGATAAAGGGCCGCATGTGATCATCAAATCCGACGATCCCTCACCCGAAATAATCCATCTAGCCGCCGAAATAGCCATCAAAGAAGCCAAGAAAGTCGACGGCCTCGTCATGATGACCGCGCATAAAAACATCAAAAAAGGACGTAGTGAAGGCGAGGTGATCATCAAGGAATACGAAACGATCCGCGTCGACAAAATAAGCCCGACGACCATCGAATTATTGAAAAGCGCCAAAAAGATGGCGGATTAACGGCGATTATTCGTTTTTCCGTTTTTTCTTATCGCGATAGCGGCGCACCAATAACGTCAGCAAGATAATCAAATAAACCACGGCGATTCCCATCGCTCCGCCTAGCGTATCGATGCCGACGTCTTTCATGTTGGCGGTTCTACCAGGGACGAAATATTGGATCCCCTCGGTTAACAAAGCCAAGAGGAAACTGCAGGTAAGAGAGGAGATAACCCCTATCAACCCCCACTTGTCATCGAAATAGAGATAAACGAAAAGGAAGGAGGAAATGGCAAAGCAAGCAAAGAGGGTGCCATGTCCGAATAGCTTTCGCACGAAAGAACGGAGGTCCTCGTCGGTCGGATCGGCCGCCGGCTTAAGGGTCACTTCAAAATGGATGGTCTCTTTTAAAGAAGGATTGGCGAGGCTCGCGATTTCCAAATCGATTAGCCCTTCTTTTTTGAAGGTGACGCTGAGGCTTTCGGAATTCTGGCCGTTGATCGCATAGAGCTCTTCGTTAGGATTAAGCACGCTTATCTTCCGATTGGTGACGTTGGAATTGTTATTGGCGCCTAGGAAAGAGCCTTGGATATAATAAGTCTTCCCCTGCATCCCGCTGATTAAGGAAGAGTGGGTAGAGCCATTGATAAGCAAAGACATCGAAACGGGAGGGATCTCACTATAAGAAAGATGAATGACTTGCGAGGAATAAGCCTCGAAAGAGCCATCAAGGGCGCGCGTTTCCGCTTTAACGTGAATATCCCGCGCTTCCCGATAGCCCAAAACATAGGCCGTTCTTTCGTCAACCTGCCACAAGCGGCAGGACAAATTAGAATCCGCTAGATCGACCTTCGTGCCATCTTCTTGGCAAAGGAAGAAATAGGAATCGTAAGGGGAAATTAGCTTCACCCCCGAATAGACGCCTTGGCTCACCGAGAAATAATCGCAATCGTTGATGGCGAGGTTCTCCCCTTCCTTCGTCAAGATGAAGCCATCCTCGTAAGAAGAGGCGCTTCCCTCTTTAGAAGTTACTTCAATATCGTAACTTAATTCACCGATATGAATCGTGCTTTGGCCGACGCCGATTGCTTTAAGGACGTTCTTCTCAAAACGGCAAACCGCTTCGTTATCGCTACTAAATGCGGTCATTTCAGGCGAGAAATAGCGGTGATAATAGAAATTATCGTGGGAAGTGACCGCCTTATCTTCCATCGTGAAATCAAAACGATAGGAAGTTCCTAAAGGCAAGGATTGAGGGATATCCCGATAAGCTTCGTCTGCCGGTTTAGGTAGCGGCGTGACATCGAATTCATAGCTAGCCTTCGCTTCCTTGCCAGCCAAAAAGGAGATGGCGTAATGGCCTAAGGCATGCGTTTCGATCCAAACGGTCTTCTCCCGCTCGCTTTCGCTAACGAAAAGCAAAATGCCATTGGGGTCGCCCTCTTCGATCTCATATTTAAAAGAAGGATTGAGATATTCGTCTTTGCCTAGGGTTTTAGGGGCATCCACTTTGTAACGCAGCATCGACGTCGTCCCTTCGGCGATTTGCGAAACCCCATCTTTGGCGGGCAATAAGCCATTGTCTGCTTCCAAGCGTAGGCCGCTAGGCTCAATCATCGTGCGGTAAGAGGGCGGATAGAAGGCGTTAATAAAATCGCTCAAGATATAGCTCACGAAATCGCTTTGGCTTCCGCTCATCTCGCCAGGGAAGCAACTGAAAACGACGAGGATGACGGCAAAGGAGATGGCAAAGCCAAGGGAAACGAAAGAAGCGATCTTCCTTTTCTTATTCAAAGGCTTTTTCATAGGCCAATAGGTCGTGGCGGATGGCTTCCATAGCCTCCTTCCGCCCCTTCATCTCGCCGACCTCCGTTAATGAGCCCTCCTCCAAATCCTTATAGACACGGAAAAAGTGGGCGATTTCCTTAGCGACATAAGGCGGCAATTCGCTGATATCGCGATAATTGGAATAAAGGGGGTCATGGGCGCATACGGCGATGATTTTGGTGTCGCGCTTGCCATTATCGATCATGGCCAAGACGCCGATGGGGTAAGCCAAGGTCAAAGCCAAAGGGAGAATCGGCTCGCTGCAGATAACCAAGACATCCAAGGGATCGCCGTCCTCGCTTAAAGTACGAGGGATAAAGCCATAATTATGCGGATAGCTAGTCGAGGTGCTTAGGATGCGGTCGAGAATGAGGGAACCCGATTCCTTATCGAGTTCGTATTTGTTCTTCGACCCCGCGCTGATTTCGATGCAAGCCAAAAAAGCCTCGGGAGTGATTCTTTCTTTCGCGATGCTATGCCAGATAACGTGCTTATTCATATGGGCAAGTTTAGCACACATCTAGGTAAATGGCATTAGGCGAGGCGCTTCTATTTGCTCTCATGCCATGCCAAAATATACTTATGGGCCATAAAAGATCCCTTCTTCTGCTTCCTCTCACCCTATGCCTTCTTTCTTGCGCTTCTTCCTCTTTTTCCTACCCCAAGGGAGAAAAACCCGATGAATCGAAGGATTTCTTGCTTTATCGCTATCCATCTTACCCCGCCGAGGCTTCCGATTACGATGACTTATTGCCCTATATTTCCTATAAGGACGCATCTCTCTTGTTAGAGAGCTATGAATGCTTATCCATCCTCGTTTCCAAGGATGGCTGCCCTTCTTGCGAGGATCTTTTTTTAACCTTTCGCTCGATAAGCGAGGAGCTTATGGTCGAAACGTGGCGAATGGACCCGCAAAACGCTTTGGCGCTAGCCACCATCATCTCCGATGGCAAATCGTCTTTAGGCAAGGGCACGCCTGGCTGGTACCTCATTAAGAAAGGGGAGATCAAAGAAGTTCTTTATGGCAGCATGGAGAACAAAGAAATCCTCAAAAGAAAGGTCGTTAACGCCTTCAAGGAAAACGTCGGCGTCTATAACGCCTATCGATATCGCTCCTTCTCCTCCTTTTGGAATGATAGCCATGAAGGCCAAGAATTGTCGATTTATATCGACCGCGATGATTCAACGTTAGCCGCCCTTTATAGCGATATCGTTTGGCCTTTCCTAAAGAAAAGCACCGTCGATTGTTACCTCTTGGATGCCTTTTTTCTAAACGAAAACGACAAAATCTCCGCAAAACGGCGCTTTTTCGTCGACGGGGAGGTTTATCCAATACGCCATGGGGATCGGCAAATCCCCTTAAACGAAGCGGCAGGTTATTTAAATGGCCTTATATAAGGCGTCATTCGCGCGCTTGGCCATGGTGGATATATTTCTCGCCGATCTCCACCGTTTTATCGTCGAATTTGAGAGGTTCGCGGCCGCGGGAGAGGAACGCTTTCGCTTCTTCTTCGCTAGCGGCCCTAAAAGCCGATTCGCTTAGGACGATGACGCGATCCGTCTTCACTTCCAAAGCGCCATGATAAAGGGCGAAGAAAATGCTTTCCTTGCCCTTTATCGCCTTAAGGACGCCTTTGGGCGCCAAAGTCGAAATTAAAGGGGTGTGCGAAGGTAAGATCCCTAAGGCCCCTTGGGCGGAAGGGACGATCACTTCGTCGACTTCGCCTTCGAAGACCTTGCCTAAAGGCGTAAGGATCACCAGATTAAGCATTCTCGCCCTCCATGGCGTGGGCTTTCTTCACAGCATCTTCGATATTGCCGCAATACATAAAGGCGGCCTCCGGCAAGGAATCGTATTTGCCCGTCAAGATTTCCTCGAAGCTACGGACGGTTTCCGACAAAGGGACATAGACGCCGGGGAAGCCATTGAAGGATTCGGCGACGTGGAAGGGCTGCGACAAGAAATTGCGGACGCGCCTAGCGCGGGCGACGATGGCTTTGTCGTCATCGCTTAATTCATCGATGCCTAAGATCGCGATGATGTCCTGTAGTTCCTTATAACGTTGCAAAAGGCGTTGGATTTCCTGCGCGACCTTGTAATGCCTCTCCCCTACCACATCGGGATCAAGAAGATTGGAACTCGATTCCAGAGGATCGACGGCTGGATATAGCCCTAAAGCGGCGATGCCGCGGTCAAGGATCGTCCGTGCGTCAAGATGGGAGAAGGTCGTGGCGGGCGCGGGGTCAGTCAAATCATCGGCGGGCACGTAAACGGCCTGCACGGAGGTGATCGACCCGTCTTTCGTCGAGGTGATCCTCTCTTGCAAAGCGCCCATTTCGTTAGCCAAGGTCGGCTGATACCCCACGGCGCTAGGCATGCGGCCTAATAGGGCGCTTACTTCGCTTCCCGCTTGGGTGAAACGGAAGATATTGTCAATGAACAGAAGAACGTCTTTATGTTCTTTGTCGCGGAAATGCTCGGCCATCGTAAGACCTGTGAGGCCCACCCGCATACGGGCGCCCGGCGGTTCGTTCATTTGCCCGAAGCAAAGGGCGGTGTTCTTCAAAACGCCCGATTCCTTCATCTCGAAATAAAGATCGTTGCCTTCGCGGCTTCTTTCGCCGACGCCGGCGAAGACGGAAATGCCATTATGCTCGCTGGCGATGTTGCTTATCAATTCCTGAATCAAGACGGTTTTGCCAACGCCCGCCCCGCCGAAGAGGCCGATTTTGCCGCCTTTGGCATACGGGCAAAGCAAATCGATGACCTTGATGCCCGTCTCTAGAATCTCATTGCTTACCTTTTGCTCGGCGAAGCTTGGGGCCGGACGGTGGATCGGCATTTTGGGGACGGAAGAGAAATCCCCGCCCAAACCGTCGATTGGATCTCCTAAGACATTGAACATGCGGCCTAAGGTCTTTTCGCCGACGGGAACGCTGATGGGGGCGCGGGTGTCGATGACCTCCATGCCTCTCGAAATGCCTTCGGTGGCGCCCATCGCCACGGCTCTTACGATATCATCGCCCACGTGCTGCATGACTTCGAGGGTTAGAAATTCGTCAGCCTTCAAGCGCACCTTCAAAGCGGTCAATAATGACGGCAAATGGCGATCGTCGAAACGGACGTCGATGACGGGCCCCACCGCTTGGACCACTTTCCCTGTTACTTCCTTTTCCATATTTTTTCTCCTTATTGACCGGCATTGGCGCCCCCCACCACCTCGGTGATTTCCTGGGTGATGGCGTTTTGTCGGGCTTTGTTGTATTCGATGTTGAGCTTTCTTAGCAAATCGTCAGCGTTGTCATTGGCGTTATCCATGGCCGTCCGACGGGAAGCATTCTCGCTTAATTCGCTTTCGAGCAAAAGGCTATAGAGGACGGAGACGAGGTATTCAGGCATTAGCTGGTGAATGGCCGTATGCGCCCCTTCTTCGATAAGCGGCGGGCAGAAGGAATCGTTGACCCAATTCTTTTTGCCGATTTGGACGGGCAAGAGGCGATAAGTCAAAGGCATGAAGGAAATGCTATTGACGTAATGGGTGTAGATAATGACGATGTCCTTGTATTTCTTTTCGTTGAAAGCGTCCTTCAAACGCTTGCAATCCTCGTGGAAAATATCGAAATCGAGCGAGGAATTAAGTTCTTTGAAATCCATGATGAGGTTCTTATAACGGCCGCTTCTTAGATAATGGTTGGCCAATTTATTGCCGATCGGGGCCAAATAATCGTTTTCCTTAACCGTCCGATCGATCAATTTGTAGATATTGTTGTTATAAGCGCCGCATAGCCCCATATTCGAGCCGATAGCTAGATATAAGGTCGGCAAATCGCCTTCGTTTTCTCGGCCGTAATGGGAGAGAAGCTCTGGCGATTCGCCAAAGAGATAACCCATCAGGTCACGGAATTCGTGGGCGTATTGTAGCCCCTTTTCGTAAGCGTCGCGAAAACGCTTGACCTTGACGCTGGCGATAAGTTCCATTGCCTTGGTCGTCTTTTCCGTCGAGCGGATGGAGGAGATCCTCCGTTTTGTTTTCGCTAAGGAAGTGGACATTATTTCCTCGCTTTCTTGAAATCGGCGATGGCTTCTTTGAGGGCGGCTTTGCTTTCGTCATCGAAAGCGCCTTTTTCCTTTAACGAAGCAAGCAAGGGCGCGGCAGAAACGAGAAGATTGGCATATAGGTCATGGAGGAAGGGCAAGACGTCCTTGGTTTCGAGGTCATCCAAATAGCCTTCCTTGACGGCAAAAAGGTCGATGATCTCCTCCCACATCGGCAAAGGCGACCAGTTCTTTTGCTTCAAGGCCTCCATCACGATGGCGCCATGGGCGAGGATATGCTTAGTCTCGCTATCGAGGTCGCTTCCGAATTGGGCGAAGCTAAGATTCTCATGATAATTGGCGAGTTCGATCTTAAGGGAGCTTGAGACCTGCTTCATCGCCTTAATCTGGGCGCTAGAGCCAACGCGGGAGACGGAAAGGCCGCTATCGATGGCGGGCCGTTGGCCGTTAGCGAAAGCATCCGACATCAAGAAAATCTGACCATCGGTGATGGAAATGATGTTGGTCGGGATATAGGCGCTGATATCGCCGCTTTGCGTTTCGACGATCGGGAGGGCGGTAATCGAGCCGCCGCCATATTCCTTAGATAATTTGCACGCCCTTTCAAGAAGGCGGCTATGGAGATAGAAGATATCGCCAGGATAGGCTTCGCGTCCCGGGGCGCGGCGAAGAAGTAATGACAAGGCGCGGTAAGCGACGGCGTGTTTGGAAAGATCGTCGAAAACGATTAGGACGTCTTCGCCTTTTTCCATCCATTCCTCGGCGATGGCCATGCCGCTAAAGGGAGCGATATATTGCTGAGGGGCGGGTTCGGAGGCGCTGGCATTGATGACCGTCACGTAATCGAAAGCGGCGTGCTCTTTCAATTTGGCGACGATATTGGCCACCGAACTATTCTTTTGCCCGATGGCGACATAAACGCATTTGACGCCCTTTCCCTTTTGGTTAAGGATCGTGTCGAGGGCAATGGAGGTTTTGCCCGTCTGCCGATCGCCAATGATAAGCTCGCGCTGCCCGCGGCCGATCGGGATCATGCTGTCGATCGCTTTGATGCCCGTTTCGAGCGGGGTATTGA
>CAVKTU010000001.1:24485-29259 GCA_963659395.1 Holdemanella sp.
GCCCGGGGCGATGCGCTCAATCGGGCGGGAAGAGGTGGTATCGATGGGCCCCAAATCATCGACGGGAAGGCCCAAAGGAGAGATGACGCGCCCCAATAAAGCATCGCCGACAGGCACTTCCACCACCCTTTTGGTACGCTTGACGGTGTCCCCTTCCTTGATAGAGACATCGCTTTCGAGGAGGACGGCGCCCACATCGTCGATATTGAGGTTCATAACCATCCCATAGACGTCGTTAGGGAAAAGAAGCAATTCGCCAAGCATCGCGTCGGACAAACCGTAAATGGAGGCGATGCCATCGCCCACCGAAACGACCGTTCCGACTTCGCTGTCTTCGATCTTTCCTTCGAAGCCTTTGATTTGCTCTTTGATAAGAGCGCTTATTTCCGTGGCGTTGAAATTCATATTTTCCCTCCCGCAAGTAATTTATTGCGTAACATCTCGATCTTTCCTTCGACCGAATAATCGAACAAGCGGCCGTCGACATAGACTTTGATTCCGCCGATGAGACGGCTATCGATCCTGTTCTCGAGTTCGGCAGAGGCCGCTATTTTTTTGGAAACGGCCTTCACGACGTTATCCATTTGCTTTTCCGATAAGGGCTCGGCGCTATAGACGATCCCTTCGGCGATATGGAGATACGGATTGGCTAAGGCGCGGTATTCCTCTTCGATCGCCGCTAGCCAATGGAAGAGGTTCTTCGACAAAAGCAATCGCAAGAAAGGCTTGAAGCAGCTTTGGTGCAAGGATGGGAAAACCCCGTCGATAAGCACCTTTTCTTTTTGTTTATAGCTTAAGGCGAAGGAGGAAAGGAAACGCAAAGCCTCTTGCCCATCCTTCGAAGCAAAGAATGCCAAAACGGCACGAAAATCATCCTTGACGATGGCTATGGAATCCTCATCCTTTGCCAAATCGAAAAGGGCTTTCGCGTAAGCTAGGCATCCTCTCTTGCTCATTTGCTATTCTCTTCCCCCAGATTCTTCTCGAAGCCGTCGACGAGTTTCTTCTTCGTTGCTTCGTCAAGGCTTTCGCCGAGCACTTCCTTGGAAGCGTCGAGGGCGATGTTGACGATTTCCTCATGCAAAGAGGCTTTCGCTTTCGTTATGGCGATGGCGATATCGGCGTCGGCTTGCTTCTTGATGCGACTAGCCTCCGCCCGAGCCTCGTTTTTGATTTCGTCGGCGTTTTTAATGGCGTCTTGTTGCGATTTCTCGATGATCGCGGCGCCTTTAACACGCGCTTCGTCGATTAAGGAATCGCTTTCGGAGGCCTTCCGCTCGTAAATCGCTTTGGCGCTTTCGCTGTCCTTGATGTTCTTCTCGATGTGGTTCTTCCGCGCCTCAAAATATTTCTTGACCGGTTTGTAGGCGATGAAATACAGGGCGACGAAAAGGACGATCAAAGCGAGGAAGTTGATCAAAAAGCTCCAAAAATTAGGAAAGAGCTTATTGAGGAAATCCTCTTGGGAGAACGGGGCGTTATCAAGAAAACGTATATTTTCTTCCATGTGGTCCTCTACATGACGAAGATGATCAAAATGGCGACGATAAGGGAATAGATAGCCGTCGATTCGTCAAGGGCGACGGCGACGATCATGTTCGAGCGAAGCTTATCCGCCATTTCCGGATTCCTGGCCATGCCGTCAATGGCGTGCGAGCAGATAAGCCCCTCGCCGATAGCCGACAAACAGCCGAAGCCGACGCAGATAGCCGCTGCGATTGCACGTAAACCCACTTCCATATTTTTTACCTCCTATATGGTTTTTGGCTTTAATTCCTTAGACGGTTCGCTAACCGCCTTCTCTTCTTCTTTCTTCGTTTCTTCCTCAGGTCGCTCTTGCGCCACCCAAAGGGCGGTGAGGCTAGCGAAGACCAAGGTTTGGACGAACCCGGAGAAGAGACCGAAATAGAGATTCATGACGCCCATCGGGATGGGGGCCAAGAAGATGCCAGTCCAGGTGGGAGAGGCATTCCAATAGGCATCGGCGCCGGCGATGATGCCATTAACGCCCATCGCCGAGAAGATGGCGCTTGAAGCGTTCGAGAGGGCCCATTGCACTAAGCCAATAATGACCGAACCCGCCAGGCAATTGCCGAACATACGCATCGTGGTGCTGATGATCGGCGACCACATGGTGACCAAATTGATGGGCAAGAAGACGGGGATCGGCTCGATATAACGGTGGAAATAGCCGAAATGCTGATATTTGATGGCCACCACTTGAATCATGACGAACATGATGATGGCTAAGGACAAAGGGGCGGCCAACCAATCGATGACGCTAGGAAGGCCAAGCAAAGAGAAAGTGAAGCCAAGGAAAAGATAAGCGAACAGAGTCCAGAAATATCCGGCGTACCCGGCGCCCGATTTGCCCATGTTCGAAACGACGAAATGGTCGCACATGTCATAATAAAGCTCGGCGATGAACAAAAGGCCTTTGGGGCGTTGGAGGTATTCCTTCCGCTTAAGGCCGATACGCGCTCTGATGCCGATGATGGCGCCAAGAATCAATAAAATGGCCATGATGATGAGGGAGCTGAAAAGCGGGGCGTCTAAGCTATTGGCCCCTTCCCATTTGAAGATCGACGACATGCGCGCTTCGGAGGCGGCGTCAAGAAGGCGAATCATTCCTTTTCCTCCGCGGCGATGACCTTTTTACGGTCCTTCTTGGCAATGAAATTAAGGATAAGCAAAAGGAAGGGCAGCGCGATGAGGGCGGCGATGACGGTGAAGAAATTGAAAGCGTCGAACCCGGCGAAAAACTCTTTCTTGAAAGTGCAGATGGCGCTCACGACGAGCAAGGCGGCATAGCCGATAAAGCGCAAGAACATAAGCGAGAGAGCGATCGGCAAACTGCTCTTGCCGCCTTTGGGGGAAAGGGTCTTGCCTTGGAAAAGGAAACTTAGATAGGCGAAAAGATTAAACAAGGAGGCTAATAGCCATCCGATTGGGTAAGAATAGCCTTGGATATCGTAGAAGAAGAAAAGGGGCGTTAAGCAAAGGAAAACGAAAAGGGAGATCACGCCTAACCAAAAGAGATTGCGCCCCTCCTCCTTTTGCTTTGAATACCAGGTGACTAACTTCTTCATCATAAGCCTTTTAACTCTACTTTCCTTTTAGGAAGATGTCAAAAAATAGTCGCCGCCTTTTAGACAAGATGGCGCATTTGGATAGAAGGTTTCCTCATAAAAGACGGCAAACGGCGTTTTAGGGGCGTTTTGCCCCGCTAACGATGATTTTTCGCCATTTTGTAAACGTCCGAAAAGAAGGCAGCCGAGCCATCTTGTTTGAAAGCGCTTCCACCTTTTCGCTATAATTGCCCTTATGGCGCTTGCCTTAGCCCCTTCCCTTCATTAGAATGATGGGCTCACTTAGCGAGGTTACCACATGTCATTTCAATTAACCGTCAACGGAATCCAACTAACATTCGATAAGAAAATACCACTCTCTTCGCTTCTTTCGCCCGAAGAAGCCGCGAAGCGCGAGATCATCTGCGCCAAGGTCAATAACCGCGTCCGCGAGCTGACATACGAAGTCTATTACGACGCCACCGTCGAATTCCTCACCGTCAACGACCATGAGGCGATGAAGATATACGAGGCTTCCCTTCGTTACGTCTTGGCCATGGCCTTCGCCCGCGCCTACCCAAACCTCAAAATCCGTTTCGCCTATAACGTCAGCCGCTGCATCTCCGTCCATATCCTTAATCCGGGCGTCGTGGCCACCACCGCGATGTTAATAAAGATCAATCACGAAATGGAGCAAATCGTCTCTGGCGATTACCCGATGCAGCGCATCGTCGTCGCTAACGAAGAAGCCAAGGCCATCTATGCCGAAAGGGGCTTCCCCGACAAGGCGGCCAATTTGCAATATCGCCCCGAGAAAACCGTCCATCTTTATTCCTGCGAAGGTTATTTGAATTACATGTATAGCCGTTTGGTGCCAAGCACCGGTTATGTCAAAAAATACAAGATCCGCCTCTATGCCCCCGGTTTTTTGGTCCAATATCCCCGTAGCGAGTGCCATGGCGATATCCCCGACTTTGAGGACGCCCCCACCTTTGGGCGCGTCCTTAAGGAAGCCCACGATTGGACGAAGGTGGTCGGCATCAACACCGTCGCTTTGATCAATCGCGAATTGGAAACCAACGGCACCGCCGAGCTCATCAACATCTGCGAAGCGCGCCATAACCGTCAATTATGCGAACTCGGCCAATTAATCGAAGACGACATCGATGATATCAAGATCATCTGCGTCGCCGGGCCTTCGAGTTCTGGCAAGACCACCTTCGCCAACCGCCTAAGAATTGAGCTCCTTTCCCGCGGCATCCGTCCCATCCGCATCTCCATCGACGATTATTACAAAACGAAGGAAGATATCCCCATCGGGGAAGATGGCGAACGGGATTTCGAGGCTCTTGACGCTTTAGATATCGACTATTTCCAACAAAACCTTCTTAGCCTCATCGCCGGGGAGGAGGTCGAACTCCCACGTTTCGACTTCCAATTAGGGCACCGCGTGCCGGGAAGGCGATTAAAAATCGGGCCTGAGCAGCCCATCATCATCGAAGGGATCCACGCGCTCAACGAGCAATTAACCAACAGCATCCCTAAGAGCGACAAATTCAAGATCTTCATCTCCCCGCAAGCCCAAATCAACCTCGACGACCACAATCCTTTGAGTTTGACCGATCTCCGCTTGCTCCGCCGCATCGTCCGCGACCAGAAATTCCGCCATAGCCCCGCCGAGGAGACTTTCTCGATGTGGCCGAAGG
>CAVKTU010000002.1:0-6019 GCA_963659395.1 Holdemanella sp.
GTATTGGCCGAAATAATCCGTCCACGGATAGAATTGGGTGAAGCTATTGGTAAAAAGGCCATAAGCCATCCATAGCATCCCTAGGAAAAAGACGAACCAAAAGAAATAGAAGAGGGAACGAATCTCAAAAAGAAAAGGGCAATACCGATGAAGGAAAAGGTCGAAGGAGAATTTCTTTCGACTTTTTGCTTCGGCTTTTTCGGTGACTATGCCCATCTTCGATTATTTATCGGCTTCCGTTATTGTCTCTTCGGCGGCCGTCTCTTCGGCGGCGCTTTCTTCGGCGACGCCTAAGACATCGCTCGTCGGCAAAGAGAAGACGATGCCTTGGCCTTTGGAATTAAGCCCAACGTTCTTATAAATGGCCGAGAGCACGTTATCTTTGATTTCTTTAGGAACGATGATGAGGACGATTTGTTTCTCGGGGGTAATGACGACGCCGAAGAAATTCTCAATGTCCTTGTTCCCCGTGCCTTTGGCGTTAAGGATGGTGCCGCCTCTAGCGCCCGCCCCTTTCGCGGCGTCCATCACCAAGTCGGTGTAACTGTCATTGACGATGGCGATAATAAGTTCGAAATCTTTCTTCATAGGTACGTTTTCCATAAGTTCCTTTGCTCCTTTCGCGTCTAAGCTAACCCGTTCATCGGCTAACAAACGATAGGCGTTTTTGCCGATGACGCTGGAAATCGGCAAAAGCACCGCCACCCCTTTGGAGGCGTCGTTGATGGCGAAGCGCTCCACAAGCGAGGCATGGATAGAAGGATACATATCGGCGCGGATGGGGGTGAAAACAACCTGCTTCTCGCTATGGGTGAGGCTAAAGACTTCATAGAAATCGTTGCTCGCCGTTCCCCGTCCGTGCGACACGAAACTCGAAGAAGCCCCGGCGTTACGCGCCAATTTCACGATGGCGCTGGCTTGGCCATCGCTCACGATAGTCATTAAGAAATAGATGGGGATGTAGCTAGCGATGTCGTTATGGGAAACGCTCTCGCGGTGAATGATTTTCTTCTTAAACAAATTCATGCCTGCTCCCCCGTAAAATCAATGATAATCGGCTCATCCTCGCCCATAAAGGCCTTCCGCACGCGGAAGTTGTTGATGCCCTTCTTCATCTTAGCCGTCAAACCCATCATCTGCACGACGATTAACGGCATCAAAGCGATCATGGCCACGCAGCCAAAGGCGTTCTCATAAACCGCGCCCTCGCCATGGGAGGCGATCGTAAAGCCCACGACGAAAGGCATAACGAAGGTCGAAGCCATCGGGCCCGAGGCGACGCCGCCCGAGTCAAAGGCGATGGAAGTGAAGATCCTCGGAACTAAGAAGGCGAGCCCTAACGCGATGATATAACCGGGAATCATGTAATAAAGAATGGTAAAACCATAATAAGCACGCACCACCGCCAAGGCGACACCGCCGCCGACGGCCAAAGCCAAGACAATCAAGACCGACTTGGAAGAAATCGTCCCTTCGGAAACGCTTTCGACTTGATGGACGAGAACGTGCACGGCAGGTTCGGCCACGACGCCGAAGACCCCGAATAATCCGCCCACCAAAATGGCGATCCAGAAGAAGGAGGAATTGCCTCCCAAGCCTTTGCCGATTTCCTGAGCCGTCGGCAAGAAACCGACATTAACGGCCGTCAGGAATAACACCAAGCCAAAGGAAGCGTAAAGCAAATTGATGTAGATCTTAAGGGTTTGCCGCCAACGATATTTGAGGAAGAAGAGATTATAGACGAAGAAGAAAGCGGCAATCGGCGCAATGGCTATGGCCACGTTCTTAAGTTCTTCCAAGAGATATTCGCCAGTCAAAGAGAAGAAGACGGGGGCGAAATCGCTCCAGCCGCCCAAAGTCTCTAAGGGGCTGACGTCGGCTGTATAGACCATGCTATCGACATCCATGAAAAGGGACATCACCATAACGGCGACAATCGGCCCGACGGACGCTAAAGCGGTCAACCCAAAGGCGTCCTCCCCGCTTCGTCCATTGCTAGCCTTCGAGGCGGCTAGACCAGCGCCGAAAGCCAAAATGAAAGGCACGGTGACAGGACCCGTCGTCACGCCTCCCGAATCGAAAGCGATCGGCAAGAACCGCTTGTCGACGATGCTAGCAAGCATAAACACAATCGCATAAAAACAAATAAACATGATGCGAAGCTCTTTGCCGAAGAGAATCCGCAAAACGCCGAAGACGACGAAGAGACCGACCCCGATGCCGACGAAGGCGATAAGGGTTATCTTCTCCCAGCCGATTTGGCTCGCCATAACGCTTAAATCGGGTTCCGCCACCGTCACCAGGACACCGATAATGAAAGTCATGACGACGACGAAGAAAACGTTTTTCCTCTTAAAGAGGGATTCGCCTACGGCTTGGCCAATGCGCGACATCGATTCGTCGACGCCCATCGTGAATAAGCTAAGCCCCATGCCGACGAAGACGGCGCTGATGACGAAAGCCAAATAGCTTTCCCATTTCGAAGTCTCGTTAGTCACGATGCCCGGAATGCAAAACAAAACGGTAACGATGACGAAGATCGGCAAAACGGCCAGGAAATTCTCCGCGATCTTCTTCATGAATTCCGTTAGCAACGGATGTTTGTTTTTCCCTTTATCTTTTTTGGCCATATTTGCCCCTCCTTCTCTTTTCGCTGACTTTATCCTTTTGGATAGTTTTTCTCTCTTTTTCCTTAAGCGCCTTATCCCTTTCTTCCTCCGAAGTCTGCTTCCTTGTCTTCCAGAAGAGCCTTTTGAAGGATTCGGGCATCGGCGATTTAAGGTCGTAACGCTTTTTCGTCATCGGATTATAAAACGATAATTCATACGCGTGTAACCCCAATCTTCCTAAAGGGTTAATCGGCTCGCCATAGCGATCATCGCCAATGACGTAATATCCAAGATGTCCTAGTTGCGCCCTAATTTGGTTCTTGCGCCCCGTTTCGATATCGACATCCAACAAAGATAAGCCATTTTTGCCGGCGATTTTTTGATAATTGGTAATCGCCAACTTGCCTATTTTCTTGTTTTTCGTGATATGGACGGTATAGGTGTCGTCGATCGTCAGGTAATCTTCCAAACGGCCTTTTTCGGCGATATCCTCCCCTTGCACGATAGCGTAATATCCCCGCTTGGAAACGATCTCTTGCCAACGGAGTTGCAAAGCTTCTTTGGTGGCGTAATTCTTAGCGAAGATCAGCACGCCAGAGGTGTCCTCATCTAAACGATGAACGACGAAAACGCGCGCATTGCGGTCTTTAGCGGTCAAATAATCGCTGACTAAGCGATAGGCCGTCTTGCCTTTTTCGCGCTCAGTGGCAACGCTTAATAACGATGAAGGTTTGTCGATGGCGATGATATCATCGTCCTCGTAAATGATGGGCAAATCCTGCCTTCTTCTTTTTCTAATCGGCGACCAGTTCACCGTCACCTCGTCTTCGGGGTAAAGAACGAAACGGAACAAGGAAACGGGCGCTCCGCCCACCGCCACTTGGTGGTTGGCGATCATATGGCGGATGTTGTGTTGCGATTGATTGGGGATCTTCTCACGCAGAAAAGAAAGCAATTCACATTCGTGATGCACCACGAACGTCTTGGTTTTATTGGGGTCGATGAGCCCCTTCTTGTTACGGTCTTTCTTTTGGTCGTTTTTATTCACTGAAACATATTAGCAACAATCTTCTTCTTAGAGTATCAAGAAAAGTCTCTAAGCGATGAGAAAAGCCCAAAATCCATACAAAGACGAAGCATTGTAAAAGAAAAACCGCCTATAAGGCGATGATATTAAGCCCTTCGAGCAAAATAAAGACGCCTAGGAGAACGAGAATGATGCCCCCAATCAGGTTGCAGATGCTAATTTTGCCATGTAGCAGCTTATTGAAGAAACGCCCTCCGAATAAACCCGCCAAAGAGATTAGGAAAGACATCGCGCAGATGATAAAGAAAGCGACGTAAACCTCATATCCGACGGCCGAAGAGGCCTCTAAGCCCAAATTGGAATACATGGCTATCCCCACGGCTAAAGCATCGATGCTATCGGCCACGCCTTGCAAAAGGATCTTCGGATAAGAGAATTCCTCAGGCTTTTCTTCCTCGGGTTTGATGATGCCCTTGATGCCGTCATAAACCATCTTCAAACCGATGAGGGCCAATAAAGCAAAGCCAATCCAATGGTCATAACGGTCAATCCATTCGGCGAAGATCTGGCCTAACAAAAAGCCAATTAACGGCATGATGCCTTGGAAGACGCCGAAGACGCCGGCGATAAAGAAATATTTCCGTTTCTTGATGCCGCCATATACCAAGCCATCGGCGATGCTTAAAGCGAAGCAATCCATGGCCAATGCGAATCCCAGAACAAATGCGTTTCCAAGCCAAAACATAAATAACGGCGATTATTCTATTACCAAATCACCCAAGAAGATACGGCAAAACGGTTAGTTATCTCTTACTATCGTCAAGCTTCAAAATCGGACTGTATAAATCGGGGCGACGGTCGCGGAAAATTCCCCAATCGCGCCGCTCCTTCCGCAAAGCGTCCAAATCAAAAGACGCCAAGCGGAAACCTTCGCTATGATCATCCATTTCCTCTAGCATTTCGCCATGGTTATCGGCGATAAAGGAAGAACCATAGAAGCGCATCTCGCTACTACGGGCTTTCTCCACGCCCACGCGGTTAGAGGCCAGTAACGGCATCATGTTGGCCGCGGCATGGCCACGCATGACGTTTTGCCAATGGCGACGGCTATCCTTAGGCAAAACGGGTTCCGATCCGATGGCGGTCGGGAAAAACAGGATTTCGGCACCTTTTAACGCCAAGATGCGCGCCGTTTCCGGGAACCATTGATCCCAGCAAATGCCAACGCCGAGCGTGCCAAAAGTAGTCTCAAAGGTTTTAAAACCGCTGTCCCCGGGAGCAAAATAAAATTTCTCTTCGTAACATTCCCCTGTGGGAATATGGCTCTTGCGGTATATCCCTAAGATGGCGCCATCGGCATCGATCATCGCCAAGGAATTGAAATAGCAATTGCCGCTACGCTCGAAAAAGGAAATCGGCAAAACGACATGGTGCTTTTTCGCCACCCCTTGGAAACGAGCAAGCGTGATGGAATTAGAAACCTCCTCCGCCAATTTGAAATTGTCATAATCTTCGCTTTGGCAAAAATACTGATGGCCGAATAATTCCGGCAACAAAACGATATTGGCACCCGATTCAGCGGCTTTTTGCACTAGATTTTCGGCTTTTAGGAAATTTTCTTCCTTTTCCTTCGACATCGAAAACTGGGTGATGGCTGCTTTGACGATCATAACTTAACCTCCGGGATTTGCATGGTTATGCAATGGATATTGCCTCCGCCTAAGAGAATCTCTCGACTATTGATTTGATGGATCTTCTTATCGGGGAAGAGCTTCTCAATGATTTGAAACGCCTCTTCGTCTTCCTTGATCCCGAAAGCGGGAAGCACAACGAAAGCCTCCCCTTGATAGAAATTAACATAAGAAGCCGCGAGGCGACGCCCGGCCACCCGCTTGTCCAAAGTAGTCTTATTGACGCGAAGCCCTTTCGCCTCTTCCTTAGAGAGGGTCAAAGGAGGATGCGGAAGAGGCAATTTATGGATAATCAAGCTTCTTCCTTTGGCGTCTTTGGCCTCTTTTAGCGCCTTAAGCGTCTCTTGGCAATAACGGTATTGGGGATCCTTTTTATCATCCGTCCAAGCAAGCAATACCTCACCTGGCCTAACGAAAGCCACCATGTTATCGATATGCTCATTGGTCTCATCTCCATAAATGCCATGTGGCAGCCAAATGACCTTCTCCACGCCCAAATAGTCGCGGAGCGTCTCCTCGATTTCGGCTTTACGCAAAGCGGGATTGCGTCCTTTGGAAAGCAAGCAAGCTTCCGTGGTGATTAAGGTCCCTTCGCCATCGACGGCGATGGAACCGCCTTCCAAGACAAAAGAGGGATGATAGTAGGAAAGGAATTTCAAACGCCTGCTGATTGTCTGACCTAGACGATCATC
>CAVKTU010000002.1:6029-25308 GCA_963659395.1 Holdemanella sp.
CGGTAATTGCTATAAAGGCCATCCACCGCCCCTCCCCAAGCGTTAAAACGGAAATCGACCGTCCTTACTTGGTGACCATTGGAAACGAATAACGGCATATTATCCCTGGCCCAGGCGTCGTTATAGCGGATGGACAAAGGATAAACATTAGGGATTTCATGCAAAAGAGGGGCGATCTTGCGGTAAATCGAAGGATGGACGCCGACATAAACTTTCTCATGTTCAGCGATGGCTTTGATGACCTCGATATAGGAAACGATGGCAAAGGAAGCTCCATCCCGCCACGTGTCTTTGCGGTATGGCATCAAAACCAAGCTGGCTTGATGCTTCTCCCCTTCGAAAGGCAAAGAATACCCATCGGCGGAAGGAATCGTCTTCTTGCTCTTCCAATAATCAAGCAACTTCTTCTCATAAGCGGGGAAACGTTTCCATTTGACGTTATCGATGACTTGGAAACCATCGGAATAAGAGGAAAGTAGCTTAGCCCCCTTTTCTTGCTTCTTTTGGAAATAGATGACGCGGTCGACGAGTTCCTTGCTCCATACCTCACCAGGGGCGATTAGAGGGATGCCCGGCGGATACATCATCACCTGCTCTTTGGAGATATAGCCCACGCAGTCGCGGACAGGAAGCACTTTGCCTGGCGCATGGAAGGCCACGCGCGGCCGCACTAACAAGAAAGGGAAGGTATTGTCGAAATGATGGTCGGGATAAACCCAGTCGGGATGGAAATGCTTGGCGGATATGTCCCTTAACGCCGCCAAAAGGTGCTCGATATGTTCTTTTTTGGTGCCGATGGCCAAGATGCCCAAAACGGCATAAGTCTCAGCCAGTTCCATTTGGATTTCGTATTTCTCTTTCAAGAGATGAAACAAGGAGAACCCGTCAAGATCCAAGCGGTCAAGGCCGATGACCAATTTGCTTTCGTCGTAATCGAAGGAGCCGTTGGCCAAGAAATGCTTCCTTCCTTCGTCTAGGAACCCCGGGATCTTGCGGATTTCCTTTCTGACATAAGCGCTTAATCGATAAGTCTCCTCCATCGCCCTCTTCCCCTCATTAGAGGCCATATAGGCCCGAGCGGCATCTAGGGAGGCCATTAAGATGGTGCTAGGCGAAGTAGTATTGATGATATTCAAAGAAATCTGCGCCTCTTCGGGAGAGAAGCGGTCGGTATGCATAAGAAGAACGCTGCTTTGGGTCAAAGAGCCAGCTGTTTTGTGGAAGGAGACGCTTGACATATCCGCCCCAGCATCCATCGCGCTTAGAGGCTGCTTAGGCGTATGGAAGTAATAATGGGCGCCATGGGCTTCGTCGCAAAGGACGGCCATCCCTTTGGAATGGGCGTATTCGACGATTTGCTTAAGAGGACCGACCGAGCCAAAATAGGTGGGGTTAATCACGAAGACCGCCTTCGCGCTGGGGTTTTTGTTGATGGTTCTCTTCCAATCGTCTAGCGATGGCTGATTGGCGATTTCTAGATCCTGATCGATGCGAGGCATCACGTAAACCGGCACCGCCCCCGAAAGGACGATGGCGTTGATGATCGATTTATGGACATTGCGCGGCAAGAGGATTTTCTCGCCCGCCTTCACGGCGGTAAGGATCATCGCGATGATGCCGCTCGATGTGCCGTTGATCAAAAAGAAAGCGTGGTCGGCGCCGCACGCCTTAGCCAAAAGCATCTCCGCTTCTTTGAGGGGTCCGGTCGGTTGCGATAGGTTATCCATCCCAAGCGGCGCATTGACGTCGCAACGGTATATTTCATGCCCGAAAAGCTCCGTCGCCTCGTTATCGATATTGCCCATATGATGCCCAGGGACGTCAAAGGGGGAAACGTCTTCGCTGATATACCTCTTCAAAGCGGCGATATATGGAGTCTTTTTCTGTTCGTTTTTTGCCATAGCCAAGATTATCGCATATAGCGAGGCTTAGGGAAGAGAAAAAGACAAAAGTCTTTTGAAAGGGAGGGCTCTAGCAAAATCACCATCTCATTCGCCCAAAGCCAGCTTTTCATAAGCTTCATAAAGCGTGTCGTTAAGATCGGAAAGCATCGATAAATCCGCCTTAACGACCTTGCGGTCATAAGTAAGGAGGCCATTAAGCTCCCCTTCGACGTCGCTTAATTGGGTATAAACGGCCACGCTTAAGCCTTCGTTTTCAATCAAACGCAAGACCTTTTCGTACCTTTGCTTGATGGCGGTGTTAAGCGCCTCTTCGCTATCGAACCATTTATAGCCAAAATGCTTCTGATCATAGGTGTGCCCCTTGACGTCAAGGCTATATCCGCCGAATTCCGATAAGGAAAGAATCCTTTCCCCGTCGTTTTTCATCTTGAGGTCTTGGAAATAGATATGCTTCGAGAGGAAATCGCCCGCCTTTTTATCATACCAACCGGATGTGGCATCGATTAACCTCTCCTTATCCAAAGCGCGAAGCTCATTAAGCATCACCTTGGTTTGAAATTGCCCCCAGCCTTCGTTAAAAATCGTCCACATGATGATAGAAGGAACCATCGAAAGATGCTCATAGGTCTTTTTTAATTCGGCCAGAAATTGCTCACGCGATTTTCTTAGCCTTCTCCCTAATCTCATCGGCGCTTTGTCGCAGATAGGATAAGATGGCCATAGGAACGGGATTACGGTAATCCAAGGCCAGGAATAAGAAGCGCCGCCGCTTACGAGGTCCTGAATCACGTACATGCCAAGCAAATCGCAAAGATAATACCAGCGCGGCGGTTCGATTTTGATGTGCTTGCGCAAACAGTTATAGCCCGCTTTCTTGGCTGTCTCAATGTCGTTTTCCATCGCTTCGAAGGAAGGAGGGGTAAGGCCGCTTTCGGGATAATATCCTTGATCGAGCAAAGCGCTCAAAAAAGTCGGCTTTTCATTCACGAATATCAGCGATTTGCCATTGATTTTGCGTTTTTCGATCTTTCTAAAGGCGAAAATGCTATGCACTTCATCATCGCCATAGGAAAGTGATACCTGATACAAAGAAGGATTGTCAGCGTCCCACGGTTCAAAACAATCTTCGAAAGAAAGATTGGCTTCCAAATCATCACCTAAGGTGATTTCCCGAACCTTTTCCCCTCTTAAATAAACGCTGGCGGTAGCCGTTTCCTTAGTGCCGACCGCCAAAGCCTTTATGTGCAACGCCTTCCGATCGTAAGAAGCCTCCAATTTGATCTTAGAAAGATAAGAAGCGGGCAAGAATTCCAAATAAACGCTTCCCCAAATCCCCGAAGTAGGATGATACCAGACGCCATGAGGCTTCTTGCTTTGCTTGCCTCTAGCGAAAACAGGGCTAGACGTATCATCATGCGCCACTACTTCGACACGGATTTCTTTCCTCCCGGCAACAGGAAAGACGACCTCGCTAGGGAAATAGCCGAAATGGCTTTCGCCAACCTTTTCCCCATCGACATATATCCACGCCTCTTGATCGATGGCTAAGAAGACGAGCCTCGCTAGCATCGTCTCTTTCCCTTTCGGGATGGAGATGTTTTTACGGTAATGCATGTAATCGGTGGCGGTAACTTCCTTCATCACGCCACTTAACGGTGTTTCGACGCTATAAGGGACTTCTATCTTCTGGGAGTAGTTAAAAGGCAGGCTCCTATCTTCATTAAGTTCGAATTCCCATATTCCGTCTAAAAGCAAGAAATCCTTCCTTTCGAAATAAGGATTAGGATGCATGCTCATCTCGTTTAACGGCTTCTTTTCGCTATAAATGGTTGAAATGTTATTCATGCTAGCAATCATTATAGCTATGACTAAGTCGCCTTAGAAGCAAGGAGGGATATTATGTCCGACATAACGATGATCCAAGAAGAGATCAAACGCGAAGGGGCCGATGGCTGGCTCATCGTCGATTACGAGAATCGAAACGGGTCGCTTTTGCCTTTCTTGGGGAAAAGGATGCTGACGAGGAAGATTTTCCTCTTCTTCCCGAAAGCAGGGAAACCGCAAATCATCTGCCACAAAATAGATGAGGTGTTCTTACGAGACGAAGAAACGCTAAAAGCCTTCGATTTGCGCGTTTATCTATCTTGGCAAGAGATGCTCGAAATCGAAAAAACCATGTTAAAAGACGTACGGATTCTTCTTATGGATATCTCAGAATATGGCTTATTGCCACGCGTTTCCTTAGCCGATTACGGCACGGTGGAATATGTTAAGTCGCTCGGCGTAAGCGTGCATAGCAGCGGCGACCTCTTAGAACACCTCACCGCCGTTTATGGCTCTCGTTCATTGGCGCTACAAAAAGAGGCGGCGCGAAAAACCCTCGCCATCAAAGACGAGGCCTTTCATAAAATCAAGGAAGACATTCTAAATGACGGCGTCTCCGACGAATATCGGATTCAGCAATATATCGCCAATCGCTTTAAGGAAGAGGGAATGGTTTATGACGATCCGCCGATTGTGGCGGTTAACGCCAATGCCAGCGATCCTCATTACGGCCCTTCGGCCCAACGCTCCTCCCCGATACAGCGAGGCGATCTCGTCCTCATCGATATGTGGGCGAAGATGGATGATCCAGAAGGCGTATATGCCGATATCACCTGGATGGGATACGTGGGTAAAAAAGTGCCGAGTCAAATGGCTGACCGTTTTTTCATTTTACGTAGCGGCATCGAGAAAGCCTTCTCTTTCTTAACGACTGAACTCCCTAAAAGAAGGGTGGAAGGCTATGAAGTCGACCGCCTTATGCAAGAACATATCATCGCTAACGGTTATGGCAATGGCCTCACTCACCGCACCGGGCATAATATCGCCATCGATGTCTCTCCCCATGGACCAGGCGTCAACATCGACGATTTGGAATCGCATGACACGCGGGAGATCATCGATGGAGTGACCTTCTCTTTGGAACCGGGGATCTATTTGTCGGACTTTGGGATGCGAAGCGAAACCAACGTCTATATCGAAAATAGACAGCCCATCTATATCGCTGGCCATCAGCTGGAGATAATCCCAATCCTTAGCGACTAAGCAAGGGAATCGTAATAAGCGCCTAAGCCTTTCCAACCTTCTTCGTCTAATTCGAAGCAATAACGGAAACCAGGCAAAATGCTAAAGCGAAGTTGCGCTAAACGCTCACTAAGGTTTTTAATGGCTTCCCCACTCCAGCCATAATCCCCGAAAGCGCTTGCCCTCTTGCCGATAGCAACCGTATTGGGGAAGGATGATAGCAAATCATAGAACAAGGAAACGGCATCGCCCACGAAGGTTGGCGAACCTAATAGTAGCAAACCCGAATGATAGATATCCTTGATGATGGCGTCCTTCTCTAACCCATAATTCAAGGCGGTTATCTCATGAAAAGCCACCGTTTTGCCGTCTTTTTGAAAACGATCTCTTAGGTATTCAGCCATCTTTCTCGTATACCCATAGGCGGACGCATATACGATGCAAACACGATTGGGATCGTTAACAGGCGTCACTTCCTTAGCGAGCTCGTCATATAAGGCTATTTGAGCAGGCACATTGGCGTCAATAATTGGGCCGTGCCCTGGGCAAATCGTCTCGATATCCAAGGAAGAGATCCGCTTAACGGCTTCGGAAACGAATTTCCCAAAGGGCCCCATGATATTCATGAAATAATAACGGAGCGCTTTGTGGTAGCCTTCTATATCCTTCTCCTTGCTTAAAAGCACTTCGTCGCTAGCGAAATGAGCCCCGAAAGCATCGCAACTAATAAGCGTTTTAAGCTCTTTGATGTAAGTGAACATCACATCAGGCCAATGGAGCATGAGGCCACTATAGAAGGAAAAGGTGTATTCCCCTATCGATAAAGGAGCGTTAGGATTCATCGCAATCCTTTTAAACGGCCTTCTTAAAATGGCATCGAGGCTCTTTAAAGCGACCTGGCTAGCGATAATCGTCAAATCGGGATTGCGCTCCAAAAGGTTCTTGATGCTGCCGGCATGGTCAGGCTCAGTGTGTGTCACCACGAGGTATTTGACTTCATTTAACGGAGCAAAGCTTTGGATATTCTTAAAATATTCCTCTTCGAATTCCTTTTTAACCCCTTCAAAAAGAACGATTCCGTCTGTTGTTTTTAGTAGGTAGCTATTGTAAGAAGTGCCATAATCAGTCCTCACCGCCACATCGAAGACCTTTAGGTCATGATCGATGACACCGATGTAATAGAGATTTTCTTTGATTGCTAATGTTTTCATGTTTCTCTCCTTTCCTTCATTATAATGGAAAGCGAAATAAGGGCGATCAAAACGCTCAAACAAAAGAAGGCCGCCACAATCGGCGGCCTCCATAATCAGCTAAAGCTAGATGCAAGAACAGCTTATAAGACCATGTCCGACGTTATTTTCAAGGTGCAATACGTAAACGGGTCCGTACCGCCCGTCCTCGTTAGAACGACCTTGACGGGCATATTAGCCCCCTTTGCGGCTATCGTATATGTATTAGTGGAAGATAACGTTAATTGTTTCCCCGACAGGGTTGCATAAAGCGAAAGTTCGAAACCTTCAGTAATGGCGTTATTAGAAGCATCAAGAAGACTGAATTGATAGGTAACATCGCTAACCTTAGCGCCTGTAAAAGTGCCGACAAAATTCTTTGATTCGTTCAAATAATAATAACGCGACGACGAGAACGTCCCTTTGCTAAATGTGAAGGATTCTTGATTGCTTTGACCGCATTCGCATTCGCCATTACTCGCGTCGAAAGCGTGATCATGAACCGCCGTGATCGTCCCCTCGCCACACGTCACCGAAGTGTCTTTGAGAAGGAAGGTTCTTCCCGCCCACATTCCGACAGACGAGGAGAAATCGAGAATGACGTTTGTCGCCGTCTCGCCAGAATTAATCATCTCAACGTCCGAAGGCAAAGCGATTCTAACCGAAGCAGAAACGGTCATCCCCGAGAAAGTTAACGAGAGGGTTTTGCCCGTGAAGAACGCCGTTTTGGTTCCTCCTTCGTCGACGGTGTATTTCCTTAACGTCACGATAGCGGTCTGGTGCGCTTTGATGGTGTTAGGCTTAGCTAAAGTCATCCCTTGTTTGATTTCGCCTTTGCTAACGCCACTAAGGTAAACATTAGCTACATCGCCAACCGTAACTTTACTAACGACGTTCGAGGAAAGCACAATCTTCGTCACCGTAACTTCCTTATCGAGTTCGCAAACATAAAGCGAATCGTCTAGGGCTATACTGCCCTGTTCGATATTGGGTTGCACGATAGCAGTCGAAGATACATAGCCGGAAGAGACAACTCCAGCAATCAGATCTTTCGTATCATAGCAAACGGCTGAAACGCTTTCGATGGAGCCGGTTTCTAACACGAAATTATCGTCGTCCAAAGAGATTTCGGAAACAGGAATGGTATATCTTCCTGGATCGCCGTATTTAATAGGGACCAAAAGACTCACGGAATCGGTCCAGCCGTTGGTGGCGGTCGAAAGATCCGTCCCGTCTTTGGTTTCATAGATGTAGCCAAGATTCGCCGTTTCGTCGCCGACATATTGAACTTCGAAGGAAGTGCCGCTTAATAGAATCGCCAATGGTTCGATCACGAATTCGCCGGTGACGACCTTCTCTTCCCATTCGATTGTGCCATTAAGTTTGACGCGATATTCATAAGTGCCAACTTCGTCAGGAGCCGCGCTGGAATAAGCTTCCGTTCCCTTCAAGCGGTATTCGATAACCAACCCGCCCTCATCGTTAGTCCTCGTTATAAGGCTATCAGCAATAGGGTGTGTCAGACCATCAAAGGTGATGTTGGCAATCGTAGCCACGCTAAGATCCCTTGATTTGGGGGCGAGAGCGGTACCAGAAACCTCCCTCTCTTCGTGGTAACCGCAAACTTCGCAATCCCTTTGTTCAACTTTGTTTTGGCCATAGGTCGCTTCCGTTTTGGTGGTCCAAGTACCGCTATGGGCGGCAAATCCTTGCTTTTGATCGGTATGTTCGCAAGTGGCGGAATGCCAATGCCCGGTTTCGTCTTTCGTCCATGTCGTCAGATCGAAGGTATGCGTATGAGGCAACTTGGCAATGGTTTCGTTTTTCTGATACTGACAAACGGAACATGTGTAAGTCTTAACCCCTTCCTCGCTTTCGGTAGCTCGCTTAGTGATCGTTCCCTCGTCGAATTCGTGAGAGCCTTTATCGGCGACGTCGGTGTGATTCTCCGTGACACAAGCGTGCCAATGATCGGTCGCATCCGTCGTCCATTCGCTTGCAAATTCGTGCTTATCTCCGCTGCAAGAGAAAAGCGCTGGCAAAAAGAAAGCGATCATAAGCGTTGATTTCAAAGCCGTCGTAATTGATTTTCTTTTCATGTGTTTCTCCTAAATGTGTTGTTTGACAAATTCGTCTCGCCACCAGAAGCAAGGAACCTGATCGCTACGGGTTTCTCATCGCCTCTATGGCCTTTTGTGTTTGATGTGTTGCCCTTCTTTTCTCTCCTCCTTTGTAGAATCTCCTTTGAAGGCAAGGACACTAATTACATCAAGATGTTTTGATGTAAAATGAGTCATGGCCATCAAAGTGAAAGCGTCATATATGCGCCAATTATGCGGATTATTTCGCCCCCGTCCCCTACCCAAACCCCCAAAAGGTAGGGAAAATCATCTTTTTTTCGCGTCATTGACGGCCAAAAGGCAGACCGCCTAACAAAACAAGGAGAAATGCCACGATGAATAAAAAACATTCCCATTCGCCTCGCCTAATCGCCTTAATGCCCATCATGCTTGCCTGCGTTTCCCTCGCTGGATGCAACGCGGGCAATTCGCTTTTGGATCCGCAAAACCCCATCACCTTAACGATGTGGCATGTCTATGGGGAACAAGTCGATTCGCCGATGAATAAATACATAGACGAATTCAATCGAACGCTCGGCATGGAAAAGGGCGTCATCATTAACGTCACATTAATCTCTAACGCTTCTCAGATCGGTGATAAATTACTAAATGCGCAACTTGGCAAGGCCGGCGTGCCGGCAATGCCCGATCTCTTCTTTTGCCACGCCAGCAACGCCAAAGAATTAGGTAGCGAAAATCTCCTTGATTGGAACAGCAAATTCAGCAAAAGCGAGCTTGACGAATTCGTCTCCACTTTCCTAACCGACGGAACGGTTGACGATAATTTGTCTGTTTTGCCCGTTTCCAAATCCACGCATCTCCTCTTTTTAGCCGGTGGGGCCTATGAGCGGTTCGCCATGGCTAAGGGATTCAATTATGATTCGCTAAAGACCTGGGATGGCTTCTTTAAGGCCGCCGAAGCCTATTACGATTATTCTGGCGGCAAGCCCTTTTGCGCTTTGGATTATCTTTTGCGTAGCGTTGAGCTTAATGCGATAAGCCATGGGGCCAAGGATTTTTATGACGATAACGGATGGTATAAGGAGGAAGACATACTTCTTTCCTCTTGCCGCAAATTCCTCTCGGCCATCGCCAAAGGCCATATCGTCGTATCTGATTTATATTCGAACACGCAAGTGATGACCGGGCAAACCGTCGCCGGGATTTCTTCTTCCGCCGCCGTCCTCTACTACAACGATAAAATCACTTATCCCGACAACACCTCGGAAGATACCAATCTCCACATCCTGCCTTTGCCGCAAGAAGAAGGCTTGCTTTCCTACGCCACCCAAGCGGGCGTCGGTTTAAGCGCCTACAAGACCACCGACAAAAAAGAAGAGGCCGCAACCGTCTTCGCTAAATGGTTCATAGAAGAAAAGCGCAATCTTGATTTCGTAGCCCAAACTGGATATATGCCCGTCAAAATCGGGTCCTTTGAGAAATTAAGCGATTATTCCTTCAAAACAACGGCTTTGGAAAACACCTATTCAGCTTTGAAAAAGACGAGGGAAGATTGCTCTTTCCTTTCCGAACCGTCATCGGAAACGTATTACAAAAACACCTATTCCTTCTATCAAAGCGTAAGAACATTGCAGCAACAGCTATCCGATAAATACGCTGACGGAGAAACGTCAGAACAAATTGAAGAGGAGCTCTTAGAGCTTTTTAAAAACGCGGGAAAATAGAATGGTGGAATTAGCCAAAAAGAGCAAAAGCAAAAAAGCCCCGATGTGGAGACGCCTCTTTTTATACATGTCCGCTTTAGTGGGGATCGTGTTGATCATTTTGTTTTCCGGCCTCTTCTTATTGGGCAATTTTTCCACCGCCAAGCAAAACGCCGAAACCGCCTTGTCCTTTCAATTAAACGCCTATGAACGCCAAATCAGCAAATATTATGAGGATCTAACGAGAATGGGCACCGCCCTTTCCGATGGCTTGGTCACCAAAACGGAGGCCTTTCTGGCGCAAGAGGGCATTGCCTTCGAAGAAATAAACGACAACGAAGAACGTATCGCTTCCTTGCAAAAGGCCGTCTTCGACAAACTCGAAACGGAATTGCTCAAAACCCATTGCTCAGGCGCCTTTTTGCTGTTCGACGCCACCACTAATAATAGCGTCCCTAACGCCGACAAATCGAAAACGGGGCTCTATCTGCAACGTTCTTCGCTCGATGAAACGGACGAAACACTGCTTTTATATCGCGGCATCGCCGAATTAGGCAGGGAGAAAGGCGTCATGCCCCACCGAAAATGGCGGCTAGAATTCGATACGGATGTTTTTGCCGGTTACGAGGACTTCGTCGAACAAACGAAGGAAACGCCAACGAATAAATCCCCATTCTTATCTGATGCGACCAAGCTATATGGCACTTCAGATAGAACCATGAATTTCATCGTCCCCATTATCGGAGGAGAGGATGAGGTTTATGGACTATGTGGCTTCGAAATATCGGAAAGCTATTTCAAGCAATATTTCGCCCAATCCTCGAAAATCGAGCACCTAAGTTGCCTTTTGCTCCCTAGCAACGGTGAGACATTGCATACCAATAGCGGCTTTTCCGCCGGCGTGTACGATGGCTATTACCTTCCTCCCCAGGGCGAATTCGACGTAAACGATATCGGCGGAGGCCTCTTTGCCTTATATGGTGAATCGTCTTTCATCGCGAAAACCAAAACAAAAGAGATTTGTTCCAAGGATTATCTTTTGATCGTCGCCTATCCTAAACAAGAATACGATAAAGAGGTCACCAAAAACATCGTCTCCGTTTCCTTGCTTGTCGCCATATTGCTAGGCTCAGCCATAATCATTTGCCTTTTCTTTAGCAAGATGTTCCTTCACCCGATCATAAAGAGCTTGGAAGCCTTCCGCCAAAACAAACATTCCGACGTCAAATCTGGCTTCGCTGAAGTTGATGACTTCTTCTCTTACCTCGATAGCCAAGACAAGCTTCACGAAAAAGAGACGAAGGAATTACAAGAAAAGTGCGACGAGCAAAACGACCTTCTCGGCCAGAAGCAAAATGATATCGACCGTTTGGCCTATTCGCGGAAAAACGAAATATCCCCTGACGATTATGAGATGTTCAAAATCGGGTTAAAATCGCTAACAAAGACGGAAAAACATGTCTTCGCCCTGTATCTAGAAGGGAAAACATCCGACGAAATAATGGAGATATGCCATTTTCAAAAAGGCACTCTCAAATACCATAACCACAACATCCTAAACAAACTAGGCATGCAATCGAAGAAGCAGATGCTTCGTTATGCCACGTTATTGAAGCAAGAGCAAAATGAAAAAGCGTAAGAAGCCTTTAAACGTTCAAAAAGGGGGCGAGTCGCCTCGCCCCTTGCGCTTCTTTTCCTTTATTTAATGGAAATGCGGTGATCCTCTTCGACCTTTTCTTTCTCTTTCGGGAAAGTAAGAGTAAGAAGACCGTCAGTGAAATTGGCTTCCACGGACTTTTCATCGATGTCGCCAACATAGTAGGTACGGCTGCTCGTGCCGTAGAAACGTTCGCGATGGAGATAATTGCTATTCTTTTTCTCCTTCTCTTCGTCTTCGTGTTTGACGACGGCTTTAACGGTTAGATAGCCGTTCTTAAGCGAAACGCTGATATCGTCTTTCTTGATGCCGGGAAGCTCCACTTCCATGGTGTAATTCTTCTCATCGCTCTTGATATCCGTCTTCATAGCCAAACTCCTAGCATATTTAGGGTTCCTAATTTCCTCAGGCGCGAAGAAATCGAATAAAGGCGAGAAGAAGCCTCCGTCATAGTCGTAATTGGTCAATTCGTTTTTCATAAATGTTTACCTCCATTAGCACTCTCTGCTTCCGAGTGCTACTCATAGTATAAGCAATCCTTTAGCACTGTCAATACTTGACTGCTAATTTTTACATTTGCATACTACGCTAGATAATCTCTTGCTTAATTCGTTTTCAAATGGTCTAAATGACGGCAAAAAGAGACTTTTTATTCCCTCCTTTGCAGCCAAAGAAGCCCTATCAAGGCAAATATCAATATAAAGAGACAAGTCCCGTGACGACTTTCGATAAGACGCCTCATCGTCATTTTCCTTAAGCAAAGACAATTTCTCTTCGATCTTAGCGCGCACAGGGCTTAAATCCAGGCGCTCTGCCAATTGATAGGAATAGACCTTCATCATCTCCTCAATGCGCAGTTTGATGAAATTCGCTATTTCGTCTACCCCTTCTTTCATTCTTATTTCCATATAGGACACCTCCTATATATAAATAGGTTTAAAGCGAGGATTCCGTTACGGCAAAACGACTTATATGCTTAATTTCTAGCTATGCGCCGCTCAAGCCAAAAGATAGAAGCGGCACGCCGAGTTAAACCAATAACAAAATCTAAGGCCTTCTAGTTTCTCAAACACGCTAGAGGGATTTCATAAACGCCGTCATCGCGTTTGGTAGCGACTCGCCCTTTGGTGATAACCATCAAGAAAGAAGGTTTGCCAGTTTTTTCTATATCGATGTCCCTAGCCAATTTAATTAATTTAGCAGCCGCCAAATCAATATCCTCTTGAATCCCTAGCTTAACCTCAACAAGCGCCCAACTGCCATCTCTAAATTGAATCACCGCATCGGCTTCGCGATCCAATTGATCTCTATAGTGGTATACGTGCGCATTTAACGTATCGCAATAAATCCTCAAATCGCGAATCGCCAAAGATTCAAATAGGAACCCGAACGTTTTCATGTCTTGAAACAATCCTTTGGGACTCGCGCCTAATGCCGCAGCGGCAATAGACGGATCGACGAAGTGCCTCGTGTTTTTTACTCTTATCGCTATTTTGCTTCTTAAATTAGGGTTCCAGGCCTCAAGCTCTTCTATCACGAACAATCGATTCAAAGCGAGCATGTATTTTTGAAGCGTTTTGGCGTCAAAAGACGAATCGTTGAAGGAAACGTCCTTTAAAATAACATCGTTCGAACACGGAGAAGAAATGCCCCTCGCATAAGAATGCATAAGCTTCCTGGCCTTATTGACGTCTTTCCGTATTTTTAGGTCGTTCAAAGAAAAGATGTCTTCGTTGATTGTGGCTTCGTAATAATCGATGGCTTGTTGCAAAGCCACGTCCTCGTCGCAATTTAAGGAAAGAGGCCAACCACCGCGACAGATCAAATAAGCGTAATCCTCGATGCTTTTGTCGGAAAGGCAAGGTGTGAAAACGCCTTCCTTTAAATCCGATAAGGAGACTAGGCCATTGCTGTCGCCACTTTCGAACAAAGACATAGGCCTCATCATTTTCCGAACAATGCGCCCAGTTCCGGTGTGCCGAGTGTCACTCGTTTCTTTTGACGCGGATTTATCGGTAACGCTGCCAGTTAAAATGAATTGCCCGAACGTTCCGTTTTTATCGACTCGATCTTTAATGACGTTCCAAATAAAAGATATTTCTTGCCACTCATCGATAAGCAACGGCTTCTCACCTTGCTCCAAAAATAGCGTTGGGGCAGATTTGGCAAAACCAATATACTGTTCTTTCGTTTCAGGAATGGTTAAATCAATAATGGTTTTAGCGTACTTTGCCGAAGTTGTGGATTTACCACACCATTTAGGCCCAACAACCAAAACGGCGCCTTTGCTTCTAAGGGCAAATTCCAACACTTTGTCAAATAACCTCGGAATATAAGGGCTTTTCATGCTTTATCCTCACCACAATATTAATGCATTAAACAAACGACGTAAAGGAAAAATCCCAAGTTTGTCAGTAAAATAATCCCAAGTTTGTCAGTAAAATAATCCCAAGTTTGTAAATAATCACCGGTTTAATGACGCAGAACGTATGAACAAACGCCATTTTAATAAGCCGTATTCGTAGCATTTAAGCAAATATTCTCCTTACTAAACGAAAGCAGGCGCGAGAACGTTAAAAACAAGCCACCACGACGGCTTGTTTTCATACCAACTGGAGTTTATAAGATTGGTCAGTCGATTTTTGAAATGCCGCCTAATACCAACTTAGAGTTTAAGAAACAAAATAAAAAGGGCACGAGGCCCTTTTTGCTTTTGTAATATAAAGACTACTTGCTCTTCTTCCCAAAAGCGGACACGCCGATGAAGAGCGATAATAGTGCGCTGACGGCCAAAGAAGCGCCCGTGGCGATGAAGCCCCAAGCTAGCGTCACAACGCTGTCCGAAGCTGGGAACAAGGAGGAAACAAGGAAAACGAGCACCGCCGAAGTCCCTAGCATAAGCCCCGAAAGGATATGGAGGAAGCCGGTGAATTTGCCACCGCGGAAGCCAAAGACCGTGGCCAACAATTGGAAAACGGCGGAAATGACCAACAAAACGAAAACGGCAATATAAGCGCCGATCGGCAATTCAACCAACATCACCGCTTTGTTGCCAAACATCAGATCGTAACCATAAATGACATCTTTCTCAGCCGTCAACGCCGCCGGACCCAAAGGGAACAAAAACGCGCAAAGAGTGCCCACCAACGCGATGATACCAAGGATACCAGGTAAATTAGTTTTGTTTTTCATGCAATACACCTCAACAGAAAACGAAGTTATCTTACTAGCCTTCCTCGCTAGGCGCAAGTGCGCCCGCACGATTTCGCCAAGCGTAAGGAACCTCCCACCATAGAATCCAGCGAAAACAATCTAGTAATTGACGTCCCGATGCGGTTATTATTTTGCCTACAAATGCGGTTAATTTTTAGATTATGTCCGTGATTTGCTAGGTATTTTTCGATTTTCTTCACTTAAAAGATTAAGCGTTTGCAATCGTGATGGTCACGCCAGAAGAGGAAACATCGCTAAAAGACACTTTGTAATTGAAGGAATAACCGTTATTCATTTTGGTGCCATTAGGGAAGGAAGACCGATAGGAAGCAAAGGTGAAGTTGCTGCCGCTAGTGAAAAGGGAAGAATTATCTAAATACGCCACCGTTTTGGCGAGATTCCTCTTCTTTGTCGCATCCATCGCTTGGATGAGACGGTAATTCGGAGAGACGCGATTGCGCGTCTGACGGTCCGTGTCGGTGCCATAGGAAGGGGTATTGGAATGGGCCAAATGGCAATTCCTTTCCAAGGTATCCGTATAAGCCCATTGGCGGTTGCTTTGGTATTTGGCCAAACGGGAATCGACATGATAAATACGCACGCCATTAACGGTGAAGGCTTGCGGCGTGGATTTCGTGTATTGTGAGGCCGAATCCTTCTTATTGAGGTTATCTGGCGTGTATAACTCCAACATGATATATTCCTCAAACGGCGAACCTTGCCATCCTTTGGAAGTCGGTATCACCAAGCACTCCCCCGTCGTCGAGGAGGGGGAGATGGTAATCGTTCCCGTTCCCGTCACCACGAAGGGCGTCACCCAGCCCAAAACCCATTTGGAATAGACATTATGATCGATGATGTTGGCGTCCATCATATCGATATAGCCCATCGGCGAAGAGCCGTCGGTCGCGGAAGCGACGTTATAATCGTAATAATCATCCAAGCCCATCATGTGCCCCGTCTCATGGATGAAGGTGTGCGCATCGCTTTTGGAGGAACCATAGCCTTCGTCCATGAAATCGTAAGAAGCCCAGCCGAAGGTGCCTACGCTTGGCGATTTCTCATTGGCTTCGTTATCCGCCCAATAAGTATAGGCCCAACAAGTGGTCGTATAACTAGATAAGGAGGCGTCTTTAGTATAGTTAGGACAACTATACACGCACCAAACGGCGTCGATATAACCATCTTCGTCGGAATCGAATTCCAAGCCGTTGGTGGAATTCTTTTGCTTATACCACGCCACCGCTTCATTAATGAGCGTCTCAACTCCTTCGGTCTCAGTATCCCCTTGATCAATTTCCGCCGGCGTTTTGTTGGATTGATACCAACTGCCCGCTACCGTGATATCCAAATTGAGCTTACCGAAAGAGGAGATGTTATAATAGCTTTCCACGCTCTGCCAAACGTCGTTTTGGCCTTTGAAAGCTTTCTTGATCCGCTCAAGGTTGCTAGAGGTGGCGTTCCGTTCATAACCCTTAATCGAGATGGGAAGTACAAGGATTTTGGGATTTCCAACGCTATTAAGATAGGGAATGCCGTCCCTCTTTCCAATGTTATACATGCGGAAAGAGGCTTGCTCTTTCGAATAGCCGCCCCGCATCTCGCTAGAGAAAGAAGAATCGACGTAAGAGGAATAGGCGTATGAATCATCGCTAGAGGAAAAGAAATCGAAAATGCTTAAATCGCAGGACGATAGCGAGATCGCTGCGACGCTCATTCCGACGAATAATAGGATTTGTCTTTTTTTCATAGTTATACCAACGCTAAATATAAATGATTGCCATTAAGACATAAAGGAAAAGCGCTCTGTGACGAGCGCTTTTTCGTCATATCTCTCGATTAATAGCCGGCTGCCGCGATATTGACGGCATAATCGCCAGTGGATAGCTTACCAATGGCAACAACAAGAGTCGCTTGAGCGTTACTATCTGCCGATGGCGCATAATATTGGACTTGGTCGTCATCGTCTAAAGTGTATTCGCCGCCATCCTTGTACTTAGTCGAAGCAAGGCTAGCAATATACGTTTCGGCATAGGAAGTAGCGGTTTCTTCCGAAACAAAGGAAATGGATATGGCCCAATAATAATTGTAGTTGTATAGCGCGGTGCTATTAACACCAACAATATCGCCTTTGATATCCGAAGATTCGGGAAGAGCCGGAATATCATAGGTCGCCGCCTCATTGATCTTCGCAATAGCGTTGCTATTAGCTTCAGACACCGTCTCATAGGTGAAATACATGGAATCTTCAGCCAACATCGCCATCGCCACGAAACGTCGGACGGAACTTGAATAATAAAGATCAAAGATAATCAAAATCTGACCTTTCGTATCAGTTTGCTCCTCAATCACTTTGGCGTAGTAATAATGGGTGATGCCACTGGTGTCCTTTTCCTTTTCTTGATATTCGTATCCGTGGCTTTCTAACACCTCTCCATAGGCTTTGTGGAGATCTTTGCCAAAGGAATACCAAGCCGCGCCGACAGGTGTGCTATTAGAGGTGAGCGGAGTGTCATTATAAGCCGCCGTCACAAGCCCCGTCGGGAAAACGATATCCGAAGCGTTATCAGCGAAAACAGTCTTAATAGCGGTCTTCGTGCTGGCGCTAAAATCGGTAGGAACGGCAATCTCTTGCGGATCGGCCAAATAATCGGCAACCGCCTTGACAGAGGTCGTGCCGATGTCCTTGAAGGTGGCGATGCCAGTGATCTTGCTGCTCTCGACTTTCAATTTCAAGGTCAGTGTGCCTTCATTGCCCGCTTCATTAAGCTTCAAAGACATAGACGAGACATATGTGTAATAGCTGCCATCGCCTAGTAACAACGCGCAGGTGTAATAAAGGAATTGGTAATCGCTCACCACCATCGTGGCCGTATCGAAATTAAACGTAAGATCTTCGCCAGTCAAATCGTAATAATCCATGAAGTCATCATCGGCAAAAATCGTCGCGGGGGTGATGTAATAAGAAGGAACATCGTTGCTAAGGCCTTCGCAGCCAGAAAAAACAAGTCCGTCGTTTTCGATATCGAACCCATAAAGGCCTTGGTCGCCATTGACGAGGACACCGCTTTGTTCGCCACTAATGACATCTTCCTCAACGAAGGCGTCAGCGCCCATATAATAAACGCGGGAGGAATAATAACCCTTCGTTTCCATGGTCAAGTTGCATTTGGCGACGCTGCTAACGAAATTGGACACAGCCTTGCGACGTATGGCGTTTGCATCATCGCCAGTTTGAGCGGGACCGCATCCGGCTAGCAATACGATGGCGGATAAAACCCCCATGAACAATGATTTTTTCTTCATACAAGACCCTCCTTGGATAAGTCGCACAAGTGATAATACAAGCAAAGTTTCAAATTTCAATCGTTCTTTTTGCGTTCAAACCGCATCCATTTCAAAAAGCCCCGACCTCCACCCTTCATCGCCATTAAAAATGGTTTATATAGACGACCGAAAAAATAATCATTGAAAATTGGGCAATTGGGCTTATCCTACTCATGCACTTTAAGGAGGTAGAGGCATGAAAAAGAACAAAAATCTACTGCTCATCGCTGCTTTTGCTTTGACAGGCACACTTATGACGGCCTGCGTTAAGGATGGAGATTCTACTACAGTCGACGGCGAAGTATATACCATTAGAAGCAAAGGCGATAAAACGCTACCATACGTTACCGTTGGGCAGACCATTGATTTAGACGAATATTTCGAAGTCGAAATGATGGATGGCAGCACTATCAGCACTTTCTTCATCGACAACCCAAACAAAGAATTAACCGTCGATGGCCACAAAGTCACCGCCAACGCCATCGGTTCATATGAAATCAAGCTCTCAGCAAACGATCGTTTCCAATATGTGACGATCAACTGCAAGAGCGAGAAGAACATCGAATTAATAAACTTCTTGAAGAAGTTCGAAGATAGCGACGGCAAGAACTACACGATTGATTTAGGCAGTTATAACCGCCATACCGATCGCTTCACATATGAAGATTATTCGATTATTCATAATCAAAATTATGCGCTTGCTTTCAATGCCAGCGACCCAGGCGAAGCTGACGACGATGGCGATCCAGCCTCTTTCTGCTTAGCCAATCTAAGCGATGGCAATGGTTACATCGGCGCCCTCGACGAAGATGGCAAACCCGTCTTTGAATTTGGCAAAACCAATATCAGCATATACTACATCTGCGGCTCAATGCTGCTCGATGGCGACGGCTTTACTTCGAAATTCAATCCTGTCACGGGCGAGGAGATGCTCGTTGGCAACAGCACCCAAGCTGAAACCTTCTTGAATTATGGCCTTAGCAATATACCAAGCAATTATGGCTATAAGACAAATTCGCTCTATGTCCTTAACCTTACTGATGCCGACAATGATGGCGAAAAGGACACCATTTACCTCAAAGTGACGGTCGACGGCACC
>CAVKTU010000002.1:25318-26614 GCA_963659395.1 Holdemanella sp.
CCGCATTAGTAACGTCGGCACCACCAAATACGAACCGCTAGAAGTCGCCATCGCGGACGATTCTTACGTCCCAACGCCATTAGATGTCACTGAACTACAAACGGCCTTCGAAAATATCAGCGCCGCCAAGAACTACACCACCACGATGAATTTCTACGCCTGCAATAGCAGCGGCATCGCTCTTGCCGATAGCGATTTCGCGCTCGAAACCAGTACAATCGGCGTCCTCGTTGGAGCCAACGGCCTCACCGAAAAGCACACCATCACCGAAGACGGCGTGGAAGCCACCCTTTCCACAAGCAAAAAGGTCTACGCCAAGAAAGCCTACTGGAACGAAGATGGCAAAGCCTACGAAGGAATCTATTCTCCCGCTTCTGGCGAAGGCGATGACGCCACCGAAGAAGTCAATACCAAAGAGGAAATCACCGATTGCACCGACGTCTTCACTAAAGACAACGTCTTAGCCTATACCGCCAAAGGTGTCACCTCGACGAATATCGGCAAAGCCATTTGGAAAAAGAAAACCGCCGAAGGCAACGTCGTTACTCTCACTGGCGATATCGGCGACAACAACAGCACCGATGGGCAGACCAATGGCTTCTTCGAAGAACTCTTCAATCAAGCTCGTTTCTTAGGAATCGAAACCTCTAAAGGCAATTATGATTTTGGTGAATATTTGACGATGGATGGCGGCGTTGAGTACACCGACGGCACCACCGCATCCTACACTGTTTCCTCTTCCTATAAAGAGGTCACGATCGATACGACGAGCAACGAGGTCACCGTGCAAGCGCTTATCTATTTGCCCTTCTCGAATATCACTGCCCCTTACATGATGGCGGAATACACAATCGCCGATATCGGCACAACGACCAATAGCTTCGTCTATGGCGAATAAAATTACTGAAACGGAGATAACCATGAACGAAATCAAAAAAATCAAAAAAGGCGCTTTGGCCATCTTAGTCCTCTCGGCAGCCGGAGTTGGCGTCCTAACGGGATGCTCTACCGTCACCGACGATCCTGAGGGCTACACATATAACACCTATCTAAGCACCTCGCCTTCCAAATGGAACGTCCATAACTGGGAAACGAGCGATGAAAGCTATATCCAAAGTTTCACCGAGGTCGGTTTATATGACGTCGTCATGAACAAAGACCATAATGGTTACGAATTCATAAGCGAGATGGCATCGGATATGCCAAAATCCATCGATCCAGAAGAACTCGATATAGACGAATACGATACCATCAGCCACAAATATTATAACGACGGCAACGTGTCCAAAGGCTGCA
>CAVKTU010000003.1:0-25087 GCA_963659395.1 Holdemanella sp.
ATCGTAATGAGTTGAGGAGGCGGAAAAGACGTAAGAAAGCAATAATGAGAGGAATTGGCAAGCGACGAAATTAATGGCTAATTCCTTGAAAGCGAGTCGGATTTTCTTAGGCTTTGCATAAGCCATGCCCATGAAAACGATGTTGACGATGAGGCCAATTACGCCAATAAGCGCCGCTATTAACAAGAAGTCCGGTTCGTCGGCGAAATAAGGAAGGAAAAGGAATTCGAAGACCGTGAGCGTGATGAAATAAAGGGAGAAATATTTATAAACGACTTTTCTCGTTCCTTCGGGCGTAAGCTCTTTCTTAACGGGGGCGACAATCGGTTCCGTGGCGTTTTTGCTAGGGATTTCTTCTTTTTTGGCGATGGTTAGCTCATCGCTTGGACGAGATTCAGCGGCGATGGCTTTTTGCTTTTGCTTTTCTAAAAGCCTCTTTTGCTCGGCTTCTTTCTTTGCTAAGGCTTTCTCTTCCACCTCTTTTTCTCGTTTTTCCTGTTCGAGGCGTTTGGCTTCTTCTTTGGCTTTCTTTTCTGCTAAGGCCTTTTCTTCTTGCGCCTTTCTTTCCGCTTCTTTTTGGGCTTTTAAGACGGCCGCTTTTTCTTCCGCTACGCGCCTTCTTTCTTCTTTTATCGCGTTTTTCTTCTCTTTGGCGATCCTCTTTTCCTCTTTAACGGCAAGGCGCACCGGCTTCGTTTTGACGATGTGGAGGATGTTCATCAGTACGCAAACGACGAGCAAAACGGCCGTCAAGGCCATGGCAACATAGACGACCCAATCGTTTTGGCCGTTAAAAAGATGCAAGAACCCTTCCCCGGCGACGGTGTTCGACGCGCAATCCCCTTCTTCTACGCACCTTTTCGCCATGGTTTGGTAGAAACCGTAAGCGTAGACGGGGAGAAGGATGAAGATAAGAACGTCGGATGCAATCAAGCTGATGCGGTTTTTGATAAGCACACCACGGTCTTTCCTTATGAAGCAAGTGACTAACCTTATAAATAGGAGAGGGATCGCCGCGGTCATGGAACTGGCGAATAGAGCCATTAGAAAGACGTTGGCCGTCGCCGAGATATATGTTTGTCCCGCTAACGCTATTTCGGATAACGCAACCGCCGCTATCCCGATGACTAGAATCGTTGCTATAAGGATCCAGACGTAACGGATCCCCCTGTTTTTCTTGGCTGATGCTTCATTTTTCATATGTAAAAACCACCTTGTTGGAAAGTATATAAAATGAAGCGCCAACAAAGAGCCAACGGAAGGGTCGATTTATTCTATTTCGTAGGCCAAGCGCTCTTCCGTTTCGATGGCCCATTCATAGGGCCGCATATATTCGCCATGGAAAGCGTCGTTTTTCTTATCCAAATAATCCCAATAGTCGCAAGAGAGGCCTGAGGGGTTTAAAAAGGCGCGGGCGCGGTTGAAAGTCACGATATGCTCGATGCCATATTGCCTTAATTTCATCTTGAGGCGGCTTACGGCGTCGCGGTATAGCCTTTTGGCCAAATCCGTCTTCTTGTCGATCCATAATTTGGTGATGGCCTCTTCCATGCTGACCTCGCCCCCATGGTGATCGACGAGCAAAGCCAATAATTCCTTAGCCTTCGACCGTTCGAAATCGAGCAAGACGTCATTCACATAGACGTCGAAGCGGGGGAAGGTCACGAAACGAATATGAATTCTCTCTTTGCTAAGCAACCTCACCAAGATCCCCTTGATCGTTTCTTCGTCATAGGGCTTATAGCAGAAATCGAAGAAATTCCTTCCTAATCTCTTCTTGATTTGCTCAACATCCTGGACGTAGCCCGTGATGAAGATGATTTTGATGTGCGGATTGATTTTGATCAGCTCTTCGGCGATATCGATGCCATTATTCGTAGGCATCACGATATCCAAGAAAGCGGCGTCTACGTGATTGCTATGGGCGTAAGAGAGGGCTTCGTCGCATTTCGAAGAGAAAATATTGAGGCTGATGTTCGGAATGTCGATAACATGGGAGGCGAAAAGCAAAAGGGATTCTCTCTCGTCGTCGATTACAATCGCGTTCATTTGCTTTCCTCCTGTTTGCAATACGGGATGGATATACGAATCTTGGTTCCTTTGCCGATCTCCGATTCGATTTCCGTTTTGGCGCCCAAAATTAAAGCCAATCGTTCCTTAGCGTTAGACAATCCAATCGAAGATGGGCCGATTTCGTTTGCATCGAACCCCACGCCGTTATCCGTGACGAGAATGATTATATGCCTTTCCTCGAGATAGGTGGATAGTTCGATATATCCGTCTTCTTTCGTCTCGATTCGCGAATGCTTGACGGCGTTTTCGACGAAGGGCTCTAAGCTTAAAGGAGGCAAGGAGAAGTTCGTCTCCTCCAAATCGAGAAGGAGTTCGATTTCCTTCTCTTTCCTCGCGTTCTCCAGTTTGACGTAATTAAGGATATTGGATAATTCCGTCTCGAAGGGGACGAGATTATAGGAGGATGATTGGAGGTTATTCCTCAAATGCTTGGAGAACATGGTGATCATCTCCTCGCCTTTATTGGTGTCTTCCTTATAAGCGCTCTGGATGCTAGTGAGGCAATTGAAGACGAAGTGGGGCTTGATTTGCTCTTTGAGGGCATCGGCTTTCAAGCGCTCGGCTTCCTTTTGCTTTTCGAGCGCTTGGATGTATTTCTTGGTGCGGGAGACGCTAAAGAGGCGATAGAGGACGATGATCGTGATAACTAGCGGCAACAGGATATAGGAAATGGCTTGCTCGGTGCCGGCGATCATGATGTTCTCAAGATCGAAGAAGGTGATCGTGAAATACGTCAATAAGGAAAAGATGATGAAAAGGAAGGCGATATTCACCTTTTTGCCTTCGAAAACCCCATTGGTGAGTGGTGGTATCAGGACTAAAAAATTAAGCAAGGATAGCATTAGGGGAATCACCTGCATGAAAGTCCCCATCAAGACGAAATAAAGGGTGATCGACATCAAGGAAACGGCAAGGAAGGCCATCCAATAAAACCTATTCCCTTGGATTTTACGCGATTTGACCAAATGGAAATAAAGGGCGAAGGACAAGGATATCGATATAAGCAAGGTAATGAAGATGATGGGATTATAGGTGTTCAGCTTGATGATGGAGAGGATGCGCCAATAGACGTCGATCGAGAAGAAAACCATGATGGAGAATAGGCCCATCAAAATGGCGAAGGAGAAATCCTTCCTAGAAACGTTGATGTTGACGATGAAGGAGATGATAAGGAGGGAGAGGACGACCCCTAGGAGCACGAAGCCGATATTGTTCGTCAAATATTGGGAGGTGGGGTTCCTTCCCAAAGTATTGATGACGAGCCTGGCGGGGGAGGTTAATCCTCCCTGATAGGAGGAAGAGACTTCGAAGACGACTTCTAGCGGCATGTCGTCCTTCACGACATATTCCTTCGTCATGTCGTCGCCGCCATTGCTTAGGCAATTGCCCGCCTTTTCCCTTGTGCCGTATTTGACGACCAATTCCTTGTTTATATAGGCATAGAACCCCCCGACGAAATTGTTGTTGATAAACCATATTTTGGTGCCAATCGGTAATCCCTTTACATAAACGCGGTAAGATGAATGCCCCTCGTTAGATAGCCTTTTCCCGTCGATCACGGTGTCTTGATAGTGATGGGGGACGCTCACCTTCGTATCGGGCTCGCCGAGGTAATCATCTTCAACGATCCACCTCTTATAGAAGAATTCGTATTCCCCTTTCATATGTTGCTTCACGTATTTCTCGCCGATGCTATAGCCGCTAAAATCGAGCACGCCGCCTTTTAGGTCGGGTAAGCCTTGCTTGCTATTCATGTTGGTATCGCTATTAATTAAGGCAAAGCACACGATTAAAATGCTAGCTAAAGCTAGTAGCAATGTGCTTACCGAAGCGATGAATTTCTTTAGCTTTAACGTCATAAGCGGGCGATAAGGTTAAGCGAATTTCGTAAAATCGATGGCAAATCAGCGTTGTTTTGATAAGGAACGGCGATTATCTTCATTTATTCCCTTCGTGATAATCGCTTTCGGTGTTGACCGACCAAATATTCTCTTTGTCTTTAATGCCGTTAATGATGTTGTCGGCGGCGATAAGGCCGGTTAGCATCGAGTGGTCCATGTTGTTATAGCGGTGCTGACCATTCCTGCCGATGCAATAAAGATTGCTTATCTTATCTAATTCCTCGCGGACCTTTGAAAAATCCTGATAGGAGCCAAAATAGGCGGGATAGGCCTTTTTGACCTTTATCATGGTGGCGTCTAGCACGTCGTCTTTCGAGGCGATAAGACCCATGGAAAGAAGTTCGTTGGTGGCCATGGCGATAAAATCCTCTTGGCTCATCTCCCATAGCGAATCGCCCTCGGTCGCGAAATATTCAAGCCCCATCCATACTTGGTGGAAGGGGTCGGCGACCATATAAGGGGACCAGTTGTTGAAAATCTGGATGCGCCCCATCTTAACCGACCTCTCTTGGACGTAGATCCAATTGTCGGGCACCAAATCATTAAGGGTTTTGATCTTCGTTTTGTTTTTGATGGCCAAATGGTCGAGCAATATCCCGACGGTGATGAAGTCGCGGTAGGGCAAAGACGTGGCGACGTTAAAGGCCTCTTCGTTTACCTTTCCTTCGCCGATGGAAAGGAAAAGGTCCTTGATCGGCATGCTCGAAAGGAAATAATCGCCGAGGAATCTCTCTCCGTCCGACGAGGTGACGGATGTTATGACGCCTTGATCGTTCAATTCGATTTTGGTGACGGGCTTATTGTAGAGGAATTTCACGCCTTTCTCGACTAAAAGGTCGCGCATCCTCTCGTATAATTCGCCAGGTCCATATTTGGGGTATTTGAATTCCTCGATGAGGGTCGTTTCCACTTTCCTTTGCTTCTTCTTGAAAGGCTTGCTAAGGGCGGCGCCCAAGGCTTTCCATAAAGAGAGCCCCTTGACCCTTTGCGCCCCCCAATCGGGCGATAATTCCTTAGGGGAGACGCCCCAAAGCTTTTTGGTGTAGTCTTCGAAGAATAGCTGATATAGCGGCTTTCCGAAGCGGTTGATGTAAAAATCCTCTAAGGAATCTTCCTTCCTTTTATGCAAACTGCTTCCTAGATAGCCAAAGCCACATCGGATGGTGCGCCATAGGCCCATGTTGACGAAAGTCTGTAATTTAAGGGAAATGGGGTAATCGAAGAATTTCTTTAGGAAGTAGATGCGGGAGACCCTTCCTCTAATTAGCATCACGTTGTCGCTTTGCTCGGGATCGGGGCCGCCTGCTACCCATTTCTTCTCTCGTTTTAAGGCTATATCGTCAAGCGCGGGAGCGCCTTGGGTGGGCATTAATTCCTCCCAAAGGTCATTGATGCGGTCGCTTTTGCTGAAGAAGCGGTGGCCGCCGATATCCATGCGGTTGCCTTTGTAGGAGACGGTTTTGGAGATGCCTCCGACATGGTCCTCGCTTTCTAAGATCACGATTTCATAATCGCCATTTTTCGATAATTCATAGGCGGCGCTTAAACCGGCGGGGCCGGCACCGATGATAACGACCGTTGGCTTCGACATAGCTTTCCTCCGTTTTTTCTTAGATAACTATAAGCGTTCTTCTTCTTAGAAGAAATAACGACCTCCATCCTTCGCCAAGGGGCGTATAGTTATGGAGATGATTTGGGTACTATTGGCCATTGTCTCCGCCATTGCGACGAGCCTAACGAATATCTTGGCCAAAATCGGCATTAAGGACGTCAACAGCGATTTCGCCACGGCCTACCGCACGCTCATCGTGCTCTTTTGCGCGGCGATATTATGCCTTTGCACCAGCAGTTTCTCGCTTTTTCCCGAATTGACGTGGCAGAATTATCTGTTTCTTTCCCTATCGGGCTTAGCGACGGGGATATCCTGGCTTTGCTATTACCGCGCTTTGCAACTTGGCAGTATCAATCAAGTCGCTCCCATCGATAAATCTAGTTTTATCCTCTCTAGCGTCCTTTTTCTCATCTTCTTTTATGACGAAACGACGCATAACGGCGACCCTTTGACCCTCTCGATGCTCTTGGTGGCGATGGCTCTTATGCTAGCGGGCACCCTTCTTATGATCGAGAAGAAGGATGTGGCTAGCAAAGACGGGAGGAAATGGATGGTTTATGCCATCTTAAGCGCGGTGTTTGCCGCTTTGGTGTCCTTCTTCGTCAAACTAGGCTTGCGCAATACCTCCAGCTCGCTTGGCACTTTCCTAAGGACGGGAGTCGTTTTCCTTTTCGCTTCGGCTATTGTTTTAGCTAGAAAAGAGATGCCCAAATTAAAAACGGTCGGCAAGAAGAATTGGCTCTTTCTCACCCTTTCGGGGATTATGACGGGGATCTGCTGGTTTGCCGAATACGCCGCCCTTAATTATGAGGGGTCGAATGCCGTCGCCATCACTTCCATTGGCAAATTCTCCATCGCTTTGACGATGCTTTTCTCCTTCTTGATACTCAAAGAGAAATTCAGCAAAAAGATGCTCTTAGGGCTAGCTCTCCTCTTAGGCGGCATTGGGATAGTGGTGGCTTTCGCTTTATAGTCGTTACGTTATCTAGTCACGTTAGAATTCTTGGTTATATCCAGATATGTATTGATTAAACCCGCTTTGGCGCTATTTCTTTAGCCAAACGCTTAGGCGGTTATGGCATTCATCCCATTTCTTGCCCGACGAAGCAAAATCGGTGAAAACCAATCCGTTATTACGGAAGCGCAATCTTTCTTCGCCTTGGGGCGCTTCCATTAGGAAAGATGATAATGTTTCCGCATGGATTTCCTCCAAAGGGGTTTGAGGATTGTTTTCTTCCGCTACGCATAGGACATAAGGGCCGTATGTGTAGGCCACGCGGTCTTGGCAAAGGTGTTGGTCTATTTGGGCGTTAAGCAGTAGCGATAAAGAATGCCTTCCCGCTTCGATTAGATGATAAGTCCCAGCCTCAACTGGATGAATGTCACCATCGATGTCAATCGTTGGATCATGGGCCCATGAGGGAATGCGAAGGTTAATCGGCTTAGAGGAATCGATCCGCAAAGATACATTGGTATCTCCGTCTATTTCGATCGCTAGGCCGTTTGTCTGTATTTTCCCAGGATAATAGGCATTTAGATAATATGCGTCATCGTCTTCCATGATGGCATCTAGTCCCATGATGCCGATGCCGGCGCTGCCGATGGCGGCGCAGCATCCATAGAATTCGCCATCTTCGAAGAATTGAAGACCGCCCGTCGATTTTCCCCGGCAATCATCGACCAAAGGGGAATAGCTATCGAAGGGCAAGGGATGCAATTCGGTATGGTGATAGAAGTCGTGGGCGTGCTGATGATGGTAATTTATCGGCCCCAAATAAGCGTTAAGAGAGATCCTCTCCATCATATCCATGTATTTAGGATCAGGGGAGTCGCGATAGAGAATATCCAAAATCCTCATCCAGGTTACGGATACGCACGTTTCTTGGCAGAAATTCTCGGGCTTGGTGGCTTGCATAAGGGAACCATGATTAAATTCTTCACCTTTCGCGCCCGCGTTACCGATGATGGAAGTCTCGCTTTCGTAGACGTCAAAGAAGAAACGGAGAGCTTTGTTTTTTAACGCTTCGTCGCCAGTTACTTTGGCGTATTGGTACACGCCTTCGAAGAAGGACATCGTTTCGTACGCTTTCGTTTCGGGATATTGATAGGGGAGCATTTTGCCCACGCAGTCTAGCAGATTGCCATCTTTTATGCCGCCGGTTGAGACGATATAGGAAGCAAAATCCAAATATTTCTTCTCTTCGGTTACGTTATATAAATTGACGAATGGCTCCAATATCGAAGAGGAATTCACCCCTAGCCACCAACGGCTGGTGTCGGTGATTTCCTTTTTGCCGCCCCCCACATGGTCAAGAATATAATCAGCGTGTCTTTTGACGGCCGTTAAAACCTTTTCTTTTAAGATCGGATCTTGGCATATCCAAAAGAAATGCAAGAGGCCCGTCACCACGTATTTGCGGCACCAAACATCCCATCCCTGGAATTCGTTTTCGACGTTATAGGTTGATATGCGTCCCAATTCGTCTTGGGCGTTTAATAGGCAAGTGACCGCTTGCGACAAGACCTTATAAAGCTCTTCGCTTGGATTATAGGCGTAGCATAAGCAAGCGCCTCTCATCATCTTGCCGAAATATTCTCCACGCCACCCAAGGTTTGTCGAATCCTCATGGACGACAAAAGGCTCGACGAAGCGCGCCCAAAGGCCTTCGTTAAGCAATTGCTCTTGTAAGATGAAGGAATACGCTTTTTCGAATTGATCTTGGAAGTAGCAGGAGCCAAAGGGCAGGTAATGGAGTTTCTTTTTCATAAAAACATTAATATTTTAAGATGATTGGCGATTGTCTGTTGTTGTTTTTAGCGCTTTATATTTCTTTATATCTTTATTCAGCATTAGAAGCGGTGGGGGTTAAGGACCCGGTAAGAAAACGGGCAGTTGAAGCCTGCCCGTTTCCGATGATCAAAAGTTTATTCGATGACAAAATCGGTGAAAGTCGCCTGTGTCGCTTGGTTGTTTCCTCCATTAAAGAACCTTAGATTTATCATGAACTCGGTGGCATCTGGATGGTTTGTTTTTAACGTAGTTAGGTCAAAGGTCCATTCGGTGCCGGAATCGGAGATCGTTGGATTTCCGAAATCCCATCCGCCAGTCGATGACCAACTGTTGTTTTCGTAATAAGCAACGTTGTGGAATATGGCCGCGGTAGCTCCTTCGTTTAATGTCACTTTGCAGGTGAATTTGCTTGAGCCAGCAGCTTTCAGGCTTTCGTAATCGTATTGGTTCATCAAATATGATCCACTGGCTTCGGGGCCGGTTATTTTGCTTTCGTCGCTGTCGCTATAAACGCCGCTATAAACGCGGCCGTTCATTTTGGCATAGAAGGTTGCCTTCGCCACTTCGGCAGCGTCATCGCTTGTCACATAATTAATGTTGAAACATTCGACGCTTGTTAAACCATCTTGTCCGCTCCAGGTGAACCTTGTCACTTCAGAGTCGCTAAGGTAATTGCCCACCTTATATGTGAGAACCGATCCGTTGGTTTGGCTGCAATATTTCACATTGGTCAAATCGTAGTCTGCGCTTTTTTCTCCTTCGTCGGAGCAATGACGGACATACATCCATCCAGCCGTATTGGGTTTATAGGCCGCCACGACGTTTTTAACGCCGGCTATTCTCATCAAGGAGACTTGCAAACGGCTGAATAAATAGCCTTCCGTTTGAGTTGTGTAGGAGCTATAGTCCGTTTTAAGCTTGGCTAAAGCCGTTTCGGCTGTGTAATTGATTTTAGATGTGTCGGTTGTGACGTCTTCCGACAGGAGGGTGGCGTCGCTAACTTTAGTTGGATCGGCGTCCCATGCTTTGTGGCAGTTTTCGCATTCATAGTGGCCGACATGGTATGTTCCGTCTTCGTTCGCGCCAACGGCGTGATAAGTTCCTACATGGCTTACGCCCAAGGAATCGTATTTCGCATAATATGTCGTTTCGCCTTCGATTGAGAAATCGGTGACGACTTCTCCACCTTCGGTCTTTGACCATCCTTTGAAGGAATAGGTGTCGTTATTTTCTTCGTATTGGGTGACAGAGATAGTGGGCATGGTCGGCGTTTTGCCATAATCGACCGTTTGGTCTTCGCCAACTTGCTCTCCGCGGTTTACGAATTTGACCGTATAACTTCTTAAGGTTTCCTTGTATATGGCCACAAAGGTTGTGTCGCCGGTTATTATCGGCAATTCCGTAAGAACGTCTTCTTTGCCTTGGAGGGCCCAACCTAGGAAGGTGTAGGTATATTGAGCGGTGGCCGCTTTCGTGGGCGCTTCGGGGGTAGAAGGTTTCTCGCCGTATTTGACGTTTTGGGAAGGAACCTCCGTCCCGCCATTGGAATCGAAAGTCACCTTTGGGGTTAATGGCGCGACATAGCGGTCATCCTCTTCGGTTAGCTCGCTGAAATAGGAAGTCTTGCTAAAATCCCCGCCCTCTTGAATGGTGCCTTTGGTTGGCTCCGTGAAGACGTGGGTACCTGGATCGCTGCAGCTGGCCCAGAATTCCTTTGAACCGTAACTGGTGAAGGTCGCTTCGACGGCCGCGTAATGCTTCCAAATGACGGCGTCCTCGTTGGTCTCGGTGAGGATGCCGACGGCGTTGCCGCCGCTTGCCACGGCGATGGCGCCGATGCTGAAGGCGCCCAAAAGGGCGGCCGCGGATAGCAAGGCGATTCTTTTCTTTCTTGTCATTGTTTTCTCCTTTTGAATGATAGTTTGTTATTGGGGAACGCTATCGAAGGTGAAGATGTACTTGGTTACGTGCGGATTGATCCTATTTGGCTAGTCGATGCGCCATCTGTCGGGTCGCAAGACGTAAGCTTAAAAGCCAGGATGCCGCTAGTACCAATAATGCATGTTTTCTTCGTCGATAATGCGCTCCTTTTATGTAACTATAGGAAGTTTTCGGCAAAATTAGTAAAGCGCTTACATTAATGTCGGATTATCGCAATTTGGCGTTGCAAAAACGCACAAGCGATTGTCTCGATTATCCTTTTCTGAAAGAACTGGCGACTATTTGTCGGGCCATGCGTTCTTGAGGTAGTGGTCAATTTTCTCTTTGGCTTCGGACTCGTCCTTGCTATCTTCGTTGAAATATTTCTGACGGTATTTGCCTGGCGAGCAATTGTAGTGCTTCTTGAATAAGGAATTGAAGTAGCTAAAGGAGGAAAAGCCTAAATTGTTAGCGATTTCCGAAGCGCTGAGATTGGAATAAATCAATAAATCCCTCGCGTAGCTCATCTTTTTATCCGTCACGTAATCAAGTAAGGTCTCGCCCGTTTCCTTTTTGAAGATTCTGGATAGATGGGCATGGGAGAAGCCCGATTCCTTGACGACGTCATTAACCGTCCAATCGATGTTTTGCGGCTCATCCATCTGAATTAGGAGCTTGTTAAGCCAATTGGGTTTGCTTGAGAAGCTATTCTTATTTGAAACGGCCGTATAGGCATTATCTAAGACCTCTATTATGAGAAAGGATTTGATGGTCTCAACGCGCGGCTGCTCTTCGCTCGTTTTGATGGTTCTTAGTTCATTCGTTATCTTATCGATGGCGACGTTCGATAAAGGGAAGGAGATTGGCGTGTTTTTGGATAGGTATTCGAAAAGATCGGGGGAGATTTGCTCGCAGGCCTTCTTCATGAGATCGACGGCGATCATGATATCGAGGTGGCTGGCGGAAGGGGAGGAATCCTTTAACGAATGGAAATCGCCGGGCTTTAGTAAGATGGCGTCCCCTTTAATCAGCGTCTCCTGCCTTCCGTTGATTTTATGTTCATATGATCCCATCGTGCAGACGCTAAATTCCCAGAAATCGTGATCATGGTAATAAACGTAATCCCTGCTGGCGAAATGAAAGCTCATCCGTCCATATTTGCGATCGATGAGTTTATCGAAGTAGAATGTCCCCATAGTGTGTTTTTGTAACATCAAATCAAACGATTGATGTATTTTGTTTTGTTTCTCCTTCTTTTTTATAACATTCTATGTTTGCTTATTCAAGAAGCCAATTGCCCGCTATCGAGTTTGAAACGACCTAGAACTACCTCTTTGCCTATGGTTTCATAAAGGCTAAAATTCCGATATGATCGAATTCCAGGACGTCAGCGTTTATTACGAAGAGAAAAACGGCAAACTGTTTGCGGCCCTCTCTTCCTTCTCGGCGCAGTTTCTAGAAGGGGAGACGACGGTTATCTTAGGCGAATCGGGATCGGGGAAAACGACATTGCTTAAAGCTCTTATCGATGGGGTTTTATACAATGGTGAAATCATGATTAATGGCGTTCCCTTGCGCAAAATGCCCTTAGGGAAAAGGGATATCTCCTACGTCAGCCAAGAATTCGATCTGTATCCCAAGATGACGGTCTTCGAAAATATATCCTTCCCTTTGCTCATCCAAAAATTAAGCAAAGACGAAATCCGAAGAAGGACGTATGAGATGATTTCCTTTCTCGATTTAGTCCCTTATCTTAGCCGTCAGCCCCGTTATTTATCGGTCGGACAAAGGCAAAAGGTCGCTTTGGGGAAGGCGCTAATCCGCGATAGCGGAATCTACCTTTTCGATGAGCCGTTTTCGAATTTGGACAAAAGGGCCGCCGAAGAGTTGCTATCATATTTAAAAGCCTGGTTCGAGGAAAAGAAGAAAACGGTTCTTTTCGTCACCCATTCGGAGAAAGAGGCTCTCTATATCGCCAAAAAGATCATGATACTAGAAAAAGGAAAAACGATTTTCGTTGGCACGCCAAGCGAGGCTTTATCTTCCTTAAGCCGCGCCGTTAGAGCCTATTTCCCCGATGAAAGCGTAATCAAAGGAGATGGCGGTCGCCTATAATTGCTTAGATGAAGAAAAAGACAGAGTCCATAAACATTTACGGTTCATTGCCGCCGACGAGGAAGAGCGAATTCTTCGATATCGTCAAAAACCGTTTCGCTTTTCTTCTAAGAATCGGCCTTGTTTTGCTTCTATCTTTTTTGCCGTTGCTCGTCGTTTTTTATTTTAAGAACCGTTTCTCCATCTTGGCCCTTGCCTCGATGCAAGAGGAAGGGGCCGATATCGCCTCCATTCGATTAGGCTATTCCTTGATGAGCCTCTTGTTTTTAGGTTTCGACATCCTTTCTTATCTATTCGTTTTCCTTGGTTTGGCCGGGTCGATGAAAATCATCAAGCTATTGGCCTATCAAGAGCCGCCATTTTTCTGGAGCGACTTCTTTTCGGGAATCAAGGAGAATTGGGGGCAATCGCTCTTGCTTTCTTTGTTTTTCTCATTTCCCGTTTCCATCGCCGATTGCTCCCTTTCCTTAGCGAGGATCGCGGAGATGGAAGCCTTATCTTATTTGGCGTATGCCGCTATCGGGGTGCTGTTTTTCATTTTGTTTCCCGCTTTGCTTATCGCCATGTCGATGAATGCCGTCTATAAAAATTCCTTCGGGACGAATCTAAAAGGGGGCTTTCAATTATCCCTAGCTCATTATTGGCCTTACGCATGCTTTTCCTTGCTTGCTTTAGCGGTTTTCGCCGGCATTGAAGCGATGAACGTCTTCGTTTCGATATGGGTGGATTTAGGGACTTATGTCCTGATAATCGTCCTGTTATTGCCTTTCTATCTATTGGCCTCCCATTTATATTCCCTTTATCTTTTCGATTCGCATATAAATAAGGATTATCCCGAAATATGCCAAAAAGGCCTCGCATCCTATTACTTAAGAAAGGAAGAATAAACAAAAAGGCCCCCGATTTAAGGAGCCTTTTGAACTAAGTTACGCCGATTAGGCGTCGATGATGGTTATGCCGTCGGGACTTAAATCCCCGCTAGTGAAGACGGGAACGCCGGCTTTTTTGCGGATAACGACGTTTTCATAGGAATTCGGGAAGTCGTTTTTAGTATTTTCTCCCGCTAAAGCCGTATTGGATGTGCTGGCGATATCCTTCATATCGACATAGACGTTTTTGAGTTGAGTGTGGGATTGGAACACGCCGGCGAAAACGCTTGGGTTCCCTCCTAAAGAACTTAATCCTGCTTTAATATAGATGGCGACGTTTTCGATCAGGGCATTGTTTGTGGTTTCCCATCCGATGAGATAACCGGTGTTAAGATCGGTGAAAGTTATGTCCTTTAAAACAGCAGAACTCATTCTTCCGAAGACACCGTATCCATAAATTTGCGCATTGTCAATGGTATGCCCGGCTCCGTCGAAGGTGCCACTGAAGTAATTGAGGCCATTGCTATTGGAATAGAAATTCTTTAAATCCGCCCCAAGCACGGCGTACATATGCAAGTCTTCGTCACCATCGGCATCAACGGCGGAGATGAATGAGGTTAGATCGTCATTTGATTTGATGATTCTATCGACGGCTTTGGCGAGGAAATGGACCTCTTGCCCATCGAGCGTCGTCTTTAGCATCAAGGTGTCGCCACGTTTTAAAGATGAATAATCTGGCGCCGCTCCGGTGTTATTATCCGTAATAACGCACGTGGAATCGAATTTATCCTTATATCCGCCGCCGATGTCGCTCGAATCGACTTGTTTGGTGGCGAGGTTATAGTAATAGTGGGTCAAAGCGAGCTCTCCGCAAGAGCAAACATCGCCTTGCTCTGGGCTATAAGAGTACTGATGGATGACATTGACCTTGTGACTCACTTTTACTTCGTCGAAGTCGTTGGTGGCGGCCAAAGACGCCGTTAGGGTGTAGGGGCTATTATCCTCTTCCAGGTTTTTATATTGGCTTTGGCTCACTTCGTTATCGTCTTTATCCGTTAACGTGAAGGAGACCTCGCCAAAATCGGAAGTTATCGAACTTAAATTCAAATCGCCATGGCAAACGATTTCCTTGTCGGCGAAAGGGGTGATCGTGGCAGTGGCCTTATTTACGGTGATATCGCTGATTTCCAGGCTTAAGGAATAATAATGCAGAGTGACTTTATTATCCCCATAATGGAATTCGTTCGCCCCGTTTTCATAGGTGAAGCTAAGCTCGCTGGTGTCAATATCGACATGGTCGCCTCTTGAGCAGATTCCGGTTACCTTTAGCCCGCTAGGATCGAAGGTCTCGAGGGCTTGATAAGTCTTTTTAGTCGGCTCATTGACGACAGAGAAAGAGGTTAGATCATGTCCAAGCGGCAAGCCATAAGAATAGGTTTCGTCACCTTTTTCGCCGCAAGAGCAGGCGTAATAATATTTAGCCGGATCGACGCAAGTGGGCTCGGAGGCGCGATATGCGTCGCTAATGATCTTCTCGTTATAGGTATGGTCTGACGTCTTTTCGATGACGGTTTCCTTTTTGTAGCCGCAATCGAGGCAGAGATATTCTTTGACCCCCTCTTTCGAATGCGTGGCGGGGGTGGTCACGGTGCCTTCGTCGAATTCGTGGGATCCGCTTTCGACGTGGCCTTCGTTACCCTCTAAGCAGGTATAGCATGTCCTTATGTGCGTATTGGCGTCGATGCTGACCCAGGGCCCATAGACGTGATTATGGGTGGAAGCAGGCGCGCAAGAGGTCATTAAGGCCAAGCTGATGAGGGTGGTTGCAAAATGCTTTCTTTTCATTTCTTTGCTCCTTTAAGCAATGACGAATCTTATTTTCAAGGTGGCGGCGTTTCGGTAATTGCCATAGGCGTAAGCCTCGCCGCTATGGATCGCTTTGATCACGCCGTCTTCGACTTTGAGAAGGTCGGTGTTCGACGAAGAATATAGGAGATAAGCGCTTTCGTCTATCTTCCCATTGACCGAAACCTCCACGTTCGGAATGAAATCCATTCCCGCGTTAAGGCGCACATAGTAGCCCCCTTCTTCGGGAGAGGCGTTTAAGACATTGAAATAAATGTCGTTTTCGACGATTTTGACGAGACAAGACGAAGTGGCTGTTTGCCCATAATAGTCATAGCTAGCGAAGATTCGCGTCTCGCCTTCGTTAAGGGCGTTTATGGTAACTTCGTTGCCTTGGGTATCTAAACTTAACAAGGTTTTATCCTCAACCGACCACGTTACCATCGCCCCTTCGATGGTTTTGCCTCGATTGATTACCATGGCCGTTAATTCGCTCTTGTCACCGACATAAAGGTTCAAGTCGGTTTGGGATAATTTGATGGTCGGGAAGGAGAAGGAGTCATAGACGGTGATTTCGCATTGCGAAGATAAATCGCCAAATGAGGCGGAGATCGTCGCGCTCCCCACCGATAAGGAACTTAAAACGCCGCGACTAGATACGGTGACGACGTTTTCGTTAGAGGAAGACCAGGTGACGATTTGCTCTAAATCCGCATTGGCTATATGCAAATCCATCGTGTCATGCAAATCCATTGCGTAGACCGATTCGGCGAAACGGATGTCGCTAGAAGAATATGTGATTTCTTCTATGCTTCCTCCTTGGCAAGAAGCAAGGGCGCAAACGGATAGACCCAACAAGATTTTTACGTTCTTCTTTTTCATGGTTACCTCCTTTTATATCCCCCAAGAGACATAGATTTCGGATAGATCGCCGTTTTCTGAGTGTTTGGAGAACCCTAAAGCGTCGGCATCTTGCTTAAATTTGACGCGCTTTTCTTGTAGTTGAGTCGTGGTATAAGAGGAAGAATGGATTTCGAGCAAGGCGTAGCGAGGGAAGATCGATTCAACGAGGATGGCATCACGGATTTCGCTATATTTGTCGGGGTTCGTGGTGGCAAGAGACGAAATCGCTTCTAACGCCTCTTCACAAAGGCCTTCCCATCTTTCAAGGAGGTTTTTAGGCCATATCGATGCGACGTTGATCACATCATAGATGCCGCCGCTAGAGATGTTCGGATAAGCCATCTCTTGCTGCATAGTCCATACGCGCATTTCTTCGTAGAATTGGCGCATCGGATTGGAGGCTTTGCCATAATATCCGTCGAAGAAAGTGTCGGTAATCTCCTTAACGTTGCTATTGACATCGAAGGCTATTTTGGCGTCAATATAGAGCTTCAATCTGTTGAAACCGGTTCTTGCCGAAGAATTATGGGCGTTTTCCATATAAACCATTTTGGCATTATTCTCTTTAAGGAAACGCATCGTCTCCGGCGTTGCCGAGAAAGAGTTGTATGGATAGAGGTAATTGGAGAAATTGGTTTCATAGCCCCAAAAATAAACATTATCGGAGACGGCGCTCCAAGCTTTGATGTTATCCGCGTAAACCTCGTTTTCCTCTTCATAGAAACTATGGGTGAAAGAGGCGTCGATGGGGGCGATGTAAACGCAAACGTTGGGATTGGTGTGAATATTGTTGATGGCTTTGTAGACGCCGTTTTCCTTTACGGCGGGAGCGTTTTCGAAGGCGTGATACGCGAAGAAGGATATGTATATTTCGCGTTTGGCTTTGCCCGTTTCGTCCGCTATATGTTGATAATGCTCTTGAACGATATCGTCCAAATCGTTGATGAATAGCAAAGCGGTGGAGGAGAAATGCCCGCCGTATTGAGAGGATACTTCTTTGCAAGTATCGCAATCGCAGGTGAAATAATTGTCTTCGATTGTGAAGGTGATGTTGGACAGTTCCGGATTCTTATCGGCTGTGTTGATAAGAACGTCGGCCGCTGTTTTTTCCATTAACTTCAATTCTTCTTCATCGCCATGCGCGGTATAGCACAATTGGCCGGTGGTTGAGCCTTTGCTAGAGGACGAACACCCTTCGGATATGGTGCGTGCCGAATACCATTTCGGATGATCTTTTCCATAAGTTTCAGGCGGAAGGTATTGGAAATCGTTATGGAATTGAATGTTTCCGACGGTCATAAAGAGATCGTTCGCCGTAAAGCCGGCCCCATATCTCCAAGAGGTATCGGGATCATCGATTTTCCTGTAATCGAAATCGGGCCGTTCGGTAATGTCCATTTGAGGCAAAACCGATCCGTCTTTGCTAAAAGAGATGCTGTTTCCGTAATAAAGGTCGAATCCTAACAAAAGATCAAGGAAACGGATGGCCATCGCGGAATAGGAATCTGAACCCGTGCCCATAAGGTATACGGCGTTGTCTTTCGTTTTGATTTCATAGCCGGTTTGGCCAAGATTTTCGCTTGTGTGCGTAAAGCCGGCCCCGACAAAGGAGGATTCGCTACCGATGACGATCGCTTTGCTTGAGGAAGGAATTGCGTCTCCTTCGGCGATGGTATCGTTTTCTACATTGACGCCAGTGGCGTTGAAGATTTGTGTCGCGATATAGTTCGCGGCTGTTTTGGCTGCCGTGTCGTTTATATGGAGAATTCGATAATCGGTTGTGTCATTGACGATAAAGGGGACACCGTTATCGTCAGCGCTTTTCACTTGATGGAGCGTCCCGTCGATATGATGGACTTCGTTATCGCTTTGCGTTTGCGTGGCGGGAGGAAGCGAATTCAGATCACCGTTTTGACTGTCTTTCTGTTCGCCGTTTTCGCTGCAACCAGCTAAAGGAAGGAGCAGGAAGAGAGGGACAATCCATAATTTCTTTGTCTTTTTCATTTCATTTTCCTCCTTGTTTTACTAGGCACTTGGCGGTGGCGTATGATGCGTTTCCGCTTTCGTCGATTGCCAGAATCTTAAACGTGTATATTCCCGACGAAGTCGTTTTTATGCTGTTCGATCCTTCGGGCAAGAGGATTTCGTTTCCTAATGGATTTACCACCGATTTCACAATGGTGATGTCCTCGCTCGAGGTGAGGTTATCGGTCACTTTAAAATTAGGCATGACGATAACGTCGCCGACTTTAGCCTCCTTCGTCCAACCCGATGTGAAGGTGATGACGGGCGCTTCGGAATCCACGCAATTAACGTTATAGGAAAAGATAATTTGGTTAGATCTATTCCCGTTCAAATCGGATTGGTCATCGATTGTATAGATGAAAGTGTAGCGTCCGTATTTTGTCAATTCGATTTGAAGGTCGTTTTGCTGTTCGTAATTGGCCAATTTATCGCCATTAGCCAAGCAAACCGTCTCGCCATCGGGGTCGGTGACGCTTAGGCGCAAATTCGCGACTGGCTGGATGACATCGTTAATCAAAGGGTTTCTAGCGATGTAAACGGCTCCTTTTTCGTAAGCGCCGCCATATTCGCCATCGACATAATATTCGGGCTCACCGCGATCGGTGGAAGAAGAGGAGAAAACATGGGAATTGATTGACCGAACCGAATAAGAAAGATCGGAATCCCCTTTGACGGACACGCTTAATTTGACGAAACGGCTAGGGAAGCTAGCGAAAGGGCTCCCGTCATTATTGCCATTCACTTCGAAACTAAGGCCGGCGATGGAAACGATGCCATCTTGATATGAATATGTAAACGATGACAAGGAGCTTCCGGAAAGGACATAGTTTCCTCCGTCTAAAATCAAGGAAGTCTCTTCGTCGGTAATCTTAATCGTCCCTGTGAAAGAGATGTTTTCGTTTTGAGAATCCGTTAAAGTGACGGAGAATTCGTCGACACCGCTAAGGGAAGAAACGTTGAGACTAAAATTTTCACTGATGAGTTTGGAGAAGAACTTCCAATCCGATTCAGCGCCATTGTTAACGAAATCGATCCCATTGTTGCTTCCGTTAGCGGTATATCCGCTTCCTAAGAAATAATTTTCGGATTTCAAGCGGTTATTCTCATAAGCGATGATGCCAATTTCCGTCTTTTCGTACACGCAGTCTTCGCCTTTAAGGAAACGCAGTTTTATGGTATCGCCGTTATTGGAAACAGATGGGGTAAAAGAGGCACCCGCTTGATAAATCTTGCTGCCTGAGGCGTCGCTTATTTCCACATCGCAAAGGGATTTGTCGGCTTTTCCGTTTTGAAATGTATAGGCATAGACGTTGGGTGTTTTATAACTTTGCCCGCTAATATAGCCAGTGGCTCCATCGTTTTCGACGCTAGCTAGGACGGCATGATTATTATCGACGATTTCGATCGCCTTGCCGAAAATCGTTTCCGTCCCAAAATAATCCTTCACGCTATAACGGAGAGTGTAGTGGCCCGTTTTAAGGGGTTGGGCCTTATTATCTACGATTTGTACTTCGCTATCTTCGCTTCTTAGGCTTGTGGCAACGGAGAGCTTTCCCGATCCGCCTTTAAGGTTGATGAGCTCTGGGATATCGATGATCGTTCCCACTGGATAGGAATTTTGTATCTCGGTAGAGACAAGAGCGGTTATTGGCGATATTTCGCCGCCGACATGCACCCAAAGGATTTCTTTTCCTTCTTGATGGTAGGCGTCTATGGCGCGATAGACGATGGCGTAATACCCGTTTTTGGTCGGGACGAATTTGTCATCTTTTATCTCGACGCTTTCCGGATTTTCCGAATTGTAGTTGTAATAAACTCTAGTTTCGACGGGGACTACGTTTTTCTCGCCGTCTTTGGCCGTTGCTTTCGGCACTGGATAAGCCGTCCCAATCCGCCCTTCGGGCAAGGTGTCGTAATCGTTATCCACAGTTACCTTTGGCGGTTCCACGTCGTATTTCTTCTGATTGATATCGACGCCTAAGACGCTAGTGACGCAGAATCTCGCAATCGTGTCGTTATAGGTGCCGCACGAGACCGACAGGCGGGCCCTTCCGCTAGGGAAGCCGCTCCATAATTTCGAATAATAGGTTGAATCATCAAGATCGGAGCATTTTTCGCCGCAGGTATACGTTTCCAAGGTTTTTCCGTCGACCGCCAATCTAAAGCCATATTGGCTCGGGTCGACCCAGCGGAAGTTGTAGTTGTCGTTGGCTTCTTTGCAGTTAAACGTGAAGGTCGTCTTCGTCCCGAAGAAGTTCGTTGTCACGTGATGCCCATCGGTATCCCAACCCGCTAAAGTTTGACCGTTTCCGGCGGCTTTCCAATAAGTAATACCCGGATAAACGGCATCGTAATCGGCGTAGCCGTTGCCTAGGAAAGTCAAATACACGGAAGGGTCGTCAACATCGGTGAAGGTGAAGGTCATTTGACTATAGTCATATTCCCCTTGCGTTTTCGGGGTGACGAAGCCCGTGACGAGTGGCTGGTCTTTTCGCATGTCGCTGACGTCGATTGGCTCTTCGATAGTCAAGGTGTCGCCTTTCGTCAAAGAGACGTAAACTCCTTTGGCGCTGGTGTATTCCTTAGCGAATTCGGGAATCTCGTAGCTAATGGAGCTCGTGGAGAGGTTATTATAGGTAAAGAGGTTCTTCCTCACCATGAAATGCTCTTCGTGGTAAAGGGTCTCGTTTCCTGATAAAGCCGTGTAGGTTATGGTGTAATAGCCGTATTGATCAAGCGTTAAATCGCTAGAAGAAGTCGAGGTTCCGTCAGGATAAACCATAATTCCCTTGACGGTTTTACCATTATCGAAGGTATAGGAAGGAACCGAAAGGGAATCGCCATAGTCGTATTCCTCTAATAAAGGAGACTCAAGCTTCGCTCCGCTAGTCGCGAAGGGCAGATTCGCGGCGAGGACGATAGCTAAGCATCCGGAAAGGGAAAAAGCGGAAAGGCCCAAGATTGCTTTTGTCTTTTTCATTTGATACCTCCTACGGTGATATTTCCCAATAGTCTCTTATGAGAGCAAAGGAACAGGATAGTCGGCGGGAGCAAGGCGATAAAGGCTAAGGCCAATTTCCCTGGGGTGTTGGAGACGAGGTTGTCGGCCCCGTAATTCATCGCGTTGGCGTAAACGGCATAGAAAATGGTTGGGTGATTGGGGAGATAGAGGAAAGGGGTCTGATAATCGTTCCAGAAGGTGATGAAATAAATTAGGAAAACCGTGAAGAAAGTGTTCCTGATTAAGGGGAGCATGATTCGGCACATGATCGTGAAGTTTCCGGCGCCATCGATTTTAGCGGCTTCTGAGAAGGTTTCGGGAACCCCTTTGAAGGTCTCGTAGAAGATAAGGAAATATAAGCCGAGGAAGTTCGCTTTCATGATCCATAGGCCCCATATCTGGTCGTAGATCCCCAAAGTGGAGGCCACTTGAATCTCCGAGGCGGTGCTCCCGACGATCGGAATCATCATGGTGACTAAGACGACGACGTAAAAGACATTGAGGAATTTGTATTTGAAACGGGCGCAGACATAGGCCGTTAGGCAAGGCACCAACGTTTGCACGAAGGCGCATCCCAGGGCATAAAGGAAAGAATTAAGGAACATTTCGGGCAGACGCACGGAACGGGTCCCGCCGTCGACGGGCAGTCCATAATTCGAGAAAAAGTATTGGTAATAGGTGGTGATCCATTTCTTTGGGAAGGCGAAGCCGCTGCTGTTGAAGAAGTCGCCGTTGGCTTCTTTGAAAGTGGTGATGAAGCCCCAATAAAGCAAACCAAAGAGACTTAGTGCATAAATGATGAGAAAGGCTAAAATCACGATCATGAGAGGCGTGAATTTCTTATTGAATTTACTGATTCTTCTCATCTTTCAATCCTCGCTGGGCCCATATTTGTTGAGCAAGAAACGCACCAAGAAGGTAAGAGGTATGGCGATAAAGGAGAAGACGATGCCCAAAAGGGCGAGTTTCGGATAGAAGGTATAGCCTTCGTTTCGAAGGGAATTGAAGAGATAATAGCCCAGGGTTTGCATGTCGGTGGGGCAATTGGGGCCATAGAAGGAATAGAGGCTGAATTGCTCGGTGAAGATCGTCGCTAAGGAGGTGACGAAGAAAACCTTGAAAGTCGGGAAGACGAGGGGGAAGACGATGGAACGGAATTCCCTTATCCCCTTCGCTCCGTCGATCGATGCCGCCTCGAGGATCTCGGGAGAGATGGCGGACATCGCGTTGGCGTACATAAGAACCGAGGTCCCAAAGCCCGACCAGATATTAAAGAAAATGACGACCGATTCCCTGACCCATAAAGGGTTCCTCGGACCCGTCACCCCGCTCATGCTATTAAGAATGGTTTCGGCAAAAGGGAAATCCATGAAGTTCATGTAAAGAAGCACGAGAATCAAGGCCGAGATGATGGAGGGTAGATATAAGACGACGCGGAAGAAGCCCGATGCGGGCATCTTTTTGGCGATGTAATAAGAGAAAAGGAGACCGAGTGGCGTCCCGATAATGACGCCTGCCGCCCAATTGAGGGTCGACATCCCTAGCATGGAAAGGAAGTCTTGGCCGGAAAAGAAATCTTGGCACCAAGACCAATTCTCCAAAAAGGCTGCCCAACTTGTCGTGACCAAATGGCTTTCGTCTAAGGACAGATCAAATTTTTGGAAAACCATCAAGAAGGAATTGAAATTGACGCCGAGATAGAAGACGGCGAATTGGGCCGTGGGCCAAATCAATAGCAAAATAACGAACAGCAAGTCCTGCCAGCCCGATTTCTTGGCTCGGTTTTTGTCGTTAGCTCTGTTTACTAGGACCGCCGTTTTCATTTCCTTGAATCCAAATTAAATGTTCGACCAATAATTCTTATAGTAGGAATAGGATCCTTCGAAGACATCGGATAAGCTGCCGCGATTGAATTTGAAGGGTTCGGCCGGATAGTTATAATTGCCGCCGACGGTGCTTCTAAAATAAGCGCTTGGCTCGAAGAGCTCTTGGTGATTCACATAGACGCCTGCTTTAGAAAAGGGATATACCAGCGAAGTGGTGGAGGCGTTCTTGTATTCGTATAGCGCCTTGCCATAGAGGCTGAGACTATTCTTTTGCTCCTCGCTAAGCTCATAATGCAAGCATCTGGTCGTATAGGTCGTTTCGGTGAATTTGGCCAATTGCTCGTCGGTGTTCATGAATTGGAGGAAATCTATCGCTAAGGCCTTTTTCTCATCGGAAAGCCCCTTTTTGACGAATTGGAGGGAATTGAGGATGTCGGTGTAGGTGGCGTGATAAGTGTCGCTAGCTTGCGCCTTTGGGAAAGGCATCAACCCGAAATTTCTTTCGGTCGGGAGTTGCTTGCCTGGGTAATTGTTATGCATATAATTCCAAGCGTCGGCCGCTTCGTTTTGCCACCATGATCCGTCGATTAGCATCGCGGTGTCTTTTTCTCGGCCGTTCGTGCCTTGCGATCCATATACGAAAGAGGTTTGGGCGCCGATTTGCGTTTGGGAATTGTTATCGTTTCGCGGATGTTGCCAATCAGTGGTCTGTATTATCTTTTGCAAGAACGATAGGACGTCATAACGGGATTTGGCTCTGGTTAATTCGTATCCGTTCTTCTCATTTATGGCCAATTCGCCGTCGATTTTTGGATTTCCGTCGCTATCGAGGACAATTTTACCCGAGCCATCGATTTGCACGAGGCCCGTGGCCGTTCCGTTAAAGGAATATTGAAGTTCCGCTTGCTCATACCCAAGCAAAGACGAGAGCATGCAGCCGAGCATCGAAGCCGTGTAGGTGTTGTATTCGGAGCCGGCCCAGGCGATCGCGTACCGCTCATCGTGATGGATATAGTCACAAAGGAAATAGAACTCGTCGAAGGTCTCGGGGAGGCCATCGTCGGAAGTTCCTTCGATTCCATCGGGTCCAGGCGCCAAATCGTCGGTATCGGGATAGCCGAAATAGTCATCCCAATTAGCTTTCAAAGAAACATCTGGATGGTCTTTTTTGAAGTAATATCCGCGGCTTTGGAACAAATCGATGTTGTAATTAATGCCATAGGTGCCAGAGTAATGCGGAATGCCGTAATAGTGAGTCGTTCCATCATCGGCTTGATATCCATAGAAACTCTTCTGGGCGTCATCCATTTTGCTTTCGATCGTTTTGCCCGTTTCGTATGGATTAGCGCCGGTTACGGCTTCGGTTATGTCATCGATGTACCCGTTAGCGACGTAATAGGGGTATTTGGCCTTTTCGGCGAAATACACTTCATAGTTATTCGTGGCGAATTCGGGCCCTTCATAAGTTCTTTTGTCACCGGTGATCAAGATCTGAACGCCCGTTTTGTCGCCGTATTTGGTATCGGCATGAAGGGCTTCGTATTCGTTTTTGAGGTTATTGATCCACGTCGTCCCATAGCCGCCGGCGAAATTATGGATCCGGAGTTGTATTTTCGAGGCGTCGATTATTTCGTCGCCTCCGTCTTGGCCGTCTCCGCCACAAGAAGAGAGCCCCAAACTGGCGCAGGTCGCCAGAAGACCGACGACAAATTTCGATGAATTGTTCTTTTTCATAATGTCTCCAAATTGAAAACCACGACTTTATGGTTTAAATATAACTTCTATGGAAGAGCCTTGTGAGCGTTTTCTTATCAATTGTTTCGTTTTTAAATACTTGTTATGTATGCGGTTACATAAAAACAAAAGCTTTGCCTAAGTCCAAGTTTTGTTTATCGGCTCTAACGCCATTTTTTGATGATCGGATGATATTTTGGCTAATCGCTGGGTGCGACGGGTTTAAGCGGAGACCATAAGGAAAAGCGTTCGCGTTGTTGCTTATATAAGTAAGGATAATAAGATAGCTATCCACGTTTGGCCTTATTATCAAAGGAAGGAATAAAAAGTTAAGAAAACGAACAACGCATGACTTTGAATTTCCTATAATGAAGCCGAGGCAAAACATTTTAGAAAGGATAGTCTATGAAAAAAATGCACCTTATTTGCAATGCCCATATCGACCCGATTTGGCAATGGGAGTGGGAAGAGG
>CAVKTU010000004.1:0-9222 GCA_963659395.1 Holdemanella sp.
GCGCCAACCCGCACGATTTGAAAACGTTTGGAGCGGCTAGAGCAAGGATGGGATTTCTTCATCTCCACCTCGTCATATAGGGAATAAGTTATTTGTTCCATGGCTCCTCTTCCATCAAGACGGCATTGGGCGTCTTCGGCAAGCCTGGCATCCGCAAAATCGATCCCGATAAAGGAATCACGAAATCGGCCCCGTTAGCGAGCTCAATATCGCGGATATGGAAGGCTTCCCCGACGGGAGCCCCTATTTTCTTAGGATCGTCGCTAAGTGACATCGGCGTTTTGGCCATGCAGACATAGGCTTGCCGATATGGGGAGGCTTCTAAGAATTCCAGTTTCTTAAGGGCCTCTTCACTATAGACGACTTCGCTAGAGCGATAGATTTCCTTGGCGATCGTTTCGATCTTGCTTCTAATAGAAGAGGATTTGTCATATAAAGGCTTGAAGGAGGATGGTTTTTGGCACGCCTCAATAACCTTTTTGGCCAAATCGATCGTCCCTTCCCCACCTTTGCTAACGCCTTCGCTTAAAGCAAAGGAAGCGCCGATTTGCGTTAGTTTACCGGACAAGAATTCGATTTCTTTCTTGGTGTCGGAAGCGAAGCGATTGATGGCAATCACGACATTGACGCCGAATTTCATGAGGTTTTCGTAATGGATTTTGAGATTTTTGAAGCCTTTGGCTATCGCTTCTTCGTTTTCCTTTTCTAATTCTTCGTAAGAGACGCCGCCATGAAGCTTAAGGGCACGGATGGAAGCGACTAGCACCACGGCGGACGGAGAGAAATCGCCAACCCGCGAAACGATATCCAAGAATTTTTCCGCTCCCAAATCGCTGCCAAAGCCCGCTTCAGTGATGACATAAGGAGCAACCGACAAAGCGAATTTCGTGGCGATGATGCTGCTAGCGCCATGGGCGATGTTGGCAAAGGGCCCGCCATGCAATAAGACGGGGTTATCCTCGCTCGTCCTCACCAAATTCGGCTTGAAGGCGTGTTTCATTAAGCGCATCACGGCGTGGGTGAGGCGTAAATCTTCGACGGTAATCGACTTATCGTCATAAGAATAGGCGACAACGATTCTTTTAAGACGTTCTAAGAAATCCTCTTGCGAGGTCGCTAGGCACAAAATAGCCATGAGTTCGCTAGCCACGCTGATATTGAAACCGTCTTGACGGCTAACCCCATCGGTCTTGCCACCTAGCCCGATTTCGATATGGCGAAGGCTACGGTCATTCATATCGATGGCCCTCTTCCATAGGATTCTCGTGGGATCGATATTCAAAGGATTCCCAAAATAAAGACTATTATCCAAACAAGAGGAAATGAGGTTATTGGCAGAGGTTATAGCATGGATATCGCCAGTGAAATGAAGGTTAATCTCTTCTTCTGGCAAAAGAGAGGCTTTAACGGCTCCCGTCGCCCCGCCTTTCATGCCAAAGACCGGACCCAAGGCCGGCTCCCGCAAGCAAAGCAAAGCCTTCTCGCCGATTTTATAAAAGCCCTCGGTGAGTCCGATAGCCGTAGTCGTCTTTCCTTCCCCCGCCTTCGTCGGGGTCATGGCCGTCACCAAAATCAAGTGCCCCGGCTTATTGGCGGAAGGCGTTTTGCCGATGTCAATTTTGGCTATCTCCTGGCCATAAGGCTCTAAAGCCTCCGAAGGTATTCCAATCTGCTTAGCGATGCTTTCTATCAAAAGTTCCATATCGTTATTTCCCTCTTTCTAGATATTGTATGGCATTCATTTAAGAAGTTCACTAATCGCCATATAGGCTAGTAGTAGCCCCGCCGCCGAAGGGACCATCATCATCGAAGAGGGCGTAGCGCGCCTAACGAGAGGGAGTTCCTTAGAAGCCACCACCCTAACATTATTCAGTTTGATGCCCTTATCCCTCAATGTCTTGCGGAGCTTTTTGGCCAAAGGATCGCCGCTACTCTTATCGAGGGTCGTTTGATAGACGGCGCTAGGATCGAGGCGATTGCCCATCCCCAATGACACAAAAAGGGGTTTACGAGATAACGTTGCCGCCTCAATGAGGGCGACCTTGGCCGATAAATCATCCACAGCATCCACCCAAACATCGGCATTGGCGAATTCTGGACGCTCCAAAGAAAGGCGGTCAACCTTAAGATTAAGCGTTTGGGCCCCACTATCGGGGCGGATGGCCGAGGCGCGTCGCAAGGCCACGTCGCTTTTGCTTTGGCCGATATCCTTATATTCAAAAAGCATTTGGCGGTTCAGGTTGCTTTCCTCGACATCGTCGAAATCGACGCCAAGAAGCGAGGAAACGCCGCTTCTCAAAAGGGCTTCGTAGCATGTCCCACCCACGCCGCCTAAGCCAAAAACCACCACTTTTCCCGCGTGGATTTTCGCTAAGCCCTCTTCGCCAAGCAGCGGCAATATCCGCTCATCGATGGCGGAAATCATCAATAATCTCCTTAGCAGAGCGCACTTCTTTCGCGATGAATTGATGGCGGAAGAAGGTCTCTTGCCGTTTGACGTAATGTTTGGTGTCTAAGATGATGGTCCGCTTAACCTCATCTAAGCCAATCAGCCCGTCGCGATAAGGAAAAAATTCCTTGATTCCGATCGCGCTATAGACGCCTCTAGGCGTTTCCACGCCTTCGATTCGCGGCATAACCTCTCCCTCGAGGCCGTCATGAAACATCTTTTCCGTCCTTTGCTCGATTCTTTCATATAATTCTTCGCGATTGGGCGCTAAGCGATAAAAGGAAGTCGGATAGATCGGAGTGTGACTCTGCTTGGCTAAAAAGGAGGTCTTGCTTTTCCCTAGCGCCAAACAAATTTCTAGCGACCTTAACACCCGACGGCGGTTTTGGAAAGGAATCTTCTTCGCTTCTGACGGGTCTAATTCCTCTAATTTTTGGTGCAGGGAAACATCGTCCATGGCTAGATACGGAGTCAAATCCACTTTAGAAGTATTGAGGCTTAGGTCATAATCGTATATAGCGCTACGGATGTATAGGCCACTTCCGCCGACAAGCATCGGCGTTTTCCCTCTTTTTAGAACCTCTTCGATCTTTGCCCTCGCGTCTTTTTGATAACGATGAAGGTCATAGGGGTCGGAAGAAGGGAGGAAACGGAAAAGATGATGAGGGACCTTCTCCATCATCTTCTCATCAGGGCACATGGTGGCGATAGGAAAATCGCGATACACCTGGAAAGCGTCGGCGTTGATTATCTCGCCATCGATTTGCGAAGCCACCTCGATAGCCGTTTCGCTTTTGCCTGAGGCCGTCGGCCCCATCAAAACGAGAATCATTTAAGAACCTCGGCGATGGCCTCTAATTCGCCTGCCGCCTCGTCTTTGAGCGCTTGGTAATTCGCTAAAGCTGGGTGAGCGCCAATCTCCTTTTCCAAAGCCAATAGGCGCTCCTTGGCCGCTTGATGCTTGCTTTCTTCCCCCATGGAGAGAGCCGTTTCTTTTTTGGCGGCGGCGTATTTCTCCCCTAATTCCATAATATAAGGGTCCTTAGAAAGGCTTTCGCTAAGCTGTTTGAATTGTTTAAGCAAAGGATCGACGCCCATCAAATACGCCACGTCTTTGGCTTTGTGTAGCAATGGATCGCCGATTAATTCGCCATGCAAGGAATACGTCTTGGAGGAATTTATCCTCACGGGGACGATCGCCCCTTTCAAATAGGCTGGGCCATCGAAATGGATCAATTTGCCGTTTCGAGCGTATCCGCTTAATTTATTGGGGTCTTTTTTGCTGGGCCCTTCGACTAACACATCAACCGTTTTCCTTAGCATTTCCTCGCTGGATTTGGCCGTTAAGTCATCGACCACCGCCTTCAAGCGGAGAAATCTCTCTTTTACGATATCCGCATCCACTTGCTTCATTTTGGCGGCCGGCGTCCCGACGCGCGGAGAATATATGAAGGTGTAGGCGCTCGAATAGCCAACCTCTTTCATCAAGCTCAAGGTGTCGAGGAATTCCTCTTCCGTCTCGCCAGGGAAGCCAACGATGATATCCGTGGTCAAAGCGATATCCGGTATCTTCTTTTTGATACGGGAAACCAAATCAAGATATTCTTCGCGGCTATATCTTCTCCCCATCCGACGAAGGCAAGAAGAAGAACCGCTTTGGACGGGAAGATGAAGCCAATGGTCGATATTAGGGAATTTAGCCATCGCCTCAATCATCTCATCGGTGAATTGGCTAGGATAGGAAGTTAAGAACCTTAGGCGCGGCACCCCTAGGGCGGCCACTTTCTCTAATAGCGACGCAAAGGAAGTTCCATCGTTCAAATCAAGGCCATAGCTATTGACGTTTTGGCCCAATAAGGTAATTTGCTTATATCCTGCTTCGACTAATTCCCGACATTCTTTAAGAACGTCTTCCATTTTGCGGCTTCTTTCCCGACCACGCGTATAAGGCACGATGCAATAGGTACAGAACTTATCGCAACCATAGGAAATATTGACATACGCTTCATAAGAGGATAGCCGCAATGACGGCATTTGCTCCACCACTTCGCTTGAAAAGGAAGAGGAGGAAACGACCGTTCGTTTTTCTTCGATGACCTTGCTTAGAAGCGCCGGAAGCTTATTTATCTCATGGGTGCCGATGATTAAGGAAATAAAAGGATAAGTCTTTAGCAAGGCCTCGGCCACTCCCTCTTCCCCCATCACGCAGCCGGCTAAAACCAATAAAAAAGACGGATTCTTTTCTTTATTGGCTTTGAAAGAGCCTATTTCGCCGTAGATTTTCTCTTCGGCGTTCTCACGCACGGCGCAGGTGTTGATGATGGCTATATCCGCCTCCGAGGGATTGTCGGTGCGAAGAAGGCCCGCTTTCGTGAGGTACCCAGCCATCGTTTCTTCATCACGGTAATTGGCCTGGCAACCATAGGTGCGGATATAGAATTTCTTTCCCTCCCCATAGGCGCGTAAGTTAAAAGGGATGCGCCCGTCGTCGTTAGAACGCAAAACAGGCGGTCTTTGCGCGGCCGTGGTTTTATTAGGTGTTTCAAGAATCAGCGCCTTTTTCATGTGATGGCCTCCATAACGAAGTTTAATGGTTTTCTCATAACGAGGCGAGAGGAAGAATCGATTAGCCGATTCTAGTTTTCTCCCTCTAGAAGTTAATAATGCGTTAACAACGCGAATCAATATCGCTCATTTTAGGCGTTATTAAGGAAAGATGGACCGCTTGGCGGCCCATCATCCCTATAAAATCCCACTAAAGAGGATAGACATTATTTCGCAGTCTCCACCGCTCGATATTCGCGGATGACGGACACTTTGATTTGGCCAGGATAAGTCATCGTCGTTTCGATTTGCTCGCGGAGCTGTTGCGCCATCTTGATCGCTTCGACGTCGCTAACCTTCTCGGGGATCACCATCACGCGGATTTCGCGTCCCGCTTGCATGGCATAAGCCTGTTGCACGCCTTCATAGCCTTTGGCGATTTCCTCAAGTTTGGTGATGCGCTTGGTGTAATTCTCCAAAGATTCGCTGCGAGCGCCAGGACGTGCGGCGCTTAAGGTATCGGCGGCCATGACCAAATGGGCGATCACGCTCTTGGCGGGAACGTCGCCATGGTGCGATTCGATGGAATTGATGACAACTTCCGGCTCATTGTATTTGCGGGCCAATTCGGCGCCTAATTGAACGTGGCTGCCTTCTTGTTCGAAATCAACGGCCTTGCCGATGTCATGGAGCAACCCGGCGCGCTTGGCAAGATTCTGATCAAGGCCGAGTTCGGCGGCCATGATGCCGGTTAGATAAGCCGCTTCGATGGAATGCTGCAAGACGTTTTGACCATAAGAAGTACGATATTTCAAACGCCCTAAGATGCTAAGAAGCTCGCGGTTGATGTGAGCCAAGCCCAAACGATTGGCGGCATCGATGCCCGCCCTCGTGCAATCGGCTTGGACGTCGTTACGGAACTTATTGGCGACTTCTTCAATACGGCCTGGCTGGATGCGGCCGTCTTTGACTAGCGCTTCCAAAGTGCGTTTGGCCACTTCGCGGCGGATCGGATCGAAACAAGAAATCGTGATAACTTCGGGGGTGTCGTCAATCACCAAATCAACTCCCAAGGTCGCTTCCAAAACGCGGATATTTCGCCCTTCGCGTCCGATGATACGGCCCTTAAGCTCATCCGTTGGCAAAGAGATGACGGCCACCGAACGCTCGGTGGTCACCTCTTGGGCGTATTTATCGCAAGCTAACGATAAGAGATCTTTGGCTTTCTCTTCGGCCGTTTGCTCGGCTTCGTCTTCGGCGTTTTTGATGTAGGCGGCGATTTCGCTCGACATCTTGTTTTCCACGCGGGCCATGATTTCGTCATGGGCTTCCTTGACGGACATGCCGCTTACCTTTTCGAGTTCGGCGATGATGCCATCGATTTTCTCGCTTAATTCCTGACTCTTTTTCTCAGTTTCCTCGATTTTTTTGTCGAGCATGTCATTTTTGGCGTCGAGGGCCGTTTCCTTCTTCAATAAAGCGTTGTCCCTTTGATCGATCGCCTCTTCGCGGGCATCTAATTTGTTTTGTTGTAGTTGCGCCTCCTGCTTCATCAAGCGGATTTCGTTTTGCGCTTGTTGCTTCATCTCGAAAGCGACCTGTTTGGCGTCAAGCTCGGCGTTTTTGGTCAATCTTTCCGCTTTGATTTCCGCATCATGAAGAATCTGCTTAGCGGCCTTTTCGCTCGTTTTGACCTTCGTTCCGCCAACCAAATGGAGGAAAAGGTACACCAAAGCGCCGCCGGCGATGAGCGCTATGGCGGCGGCGATGAGAATCCAATACCAATCAATCATAATAAATCTGTCTCCTTATTCAAAAGGCCCTTCCCAAAAAGAAAGATATGCTATGAGCATATTTATAACGGATATATCCGCGATAAAGCTCTGACTATGCAACCCTAATGGGATAGGTACCTTTTGGTACGCCATCATTGTAAACCTTAAATGAAAAATGGGCTATAGATAGTTTCATGAATAAAATAAGCCGCTAAGAGGCACATCGCCATAGAACATCGTCACTGGCGCCTAAGAGACGTGTCATCGCGAACCAAAAAGAAAAAAGGTGCCGTTTTGATGGGGTTATTGCGAAAATTTGTGCCCTTTCCGTGATTAAAGCAAAGCGAAACGGCCAACGAAAAAAGGGGCCACGCCCCTCTTTTCGAGATAAGAATCATTCTTCGTCGGCGGAAACGCTTTCGCCTTTCATGGCCTCGCGTATCCTTTTCTCCATGGCGTCCGCCGCGTCTTTGTTTTCTTTGAAGTAGGCTTTGGCCGCCTCACGGCCGTTGCCGATCTTCTGTCCGTCTAATTCGTACCAATTGCCGCTCTTATTAAGGAAGAAATGCTCCAAGGCGAGATCGACAATTTCCCCTTCTCGAGAGATTCCTTGACCATAAATCACATCGACGCTACAACTGCGGAATGGCGGCGCGACTTTGTTCTTAACGACCTTCACGCGCACGGTATTTCCGATGATATCAGAACCCTGCTTAATGGCCTCTTGCCGCCTTAAGTCGACGCGAATCGACGCGTAGAATTTTAAAGCTCTGCCACCGGTCGTCACTTCAGGGTTGCCATACATTACCCCGACCTTCTCGCGCAGCTGGTTGATGAAGATGACCAAGCAATTGGTGCGTGAGAGGATGCCGGCCAATTTGCGCATGGCCTTAGACATAAGACGCGCTTGTAGCCCGACTTGATTGTCGCTCATCACGCCGTCAAGCTCTTGTTGGGGAACCAAAGCCGCCACCGAATCGACGATGATGATATCGATGGCGCCGCTATTGGCGAGCATCTCCACAATCTCTAACGCTTGCTCGCCACTATCAGGCTGCGAGAGAATCAATTCGTCGATATTTACGCCAAGTTTCTCGGCGTATTCGGGATCGATCGCGTGTTCGGCGTCGACATAAGCGGCCCGTCCGCCCATCTTTTGGGCTTCGCTGACGGCTTCTAAAGCCAAAGTCGTTTTGCCAGAGCTTTCGGGACCATAAATTTCCACGATTCTTCCTTTCGGATAACCGCCGATGCCTAAGACCTGATCGATCAATAGGCTGCCAGAAGGAACGACATCGACGTCAACATGGGGCTTCTCCCCCATCTTCATGACGGCTCCTTTGCCATAAGCCTTCTCGATTTCGCGAATCGCCCTCGCTAAGGCCTCGTCCTTGTTTGATTGGATTTCTTCTTCAATTTTTTTAGCCATGATTAATGTGCCTCCACTATTCCTATAGGTGACTTTTAACAAAAATGAATCGTTTTTATTCTTCGAAGATGGCGATCAGCTGGTCGAGCATCATATCGACGCAGGCTTCGCGCACCTCATTCCTCATCAAAGTGAAATCCTGTTGCATCTGCATACGGCCCCATGGGGTGGCTATCGTCATGTTGACCCGCCCTACCGGGGCCATGCCAGGTTCGCTAGAAGGACCGGCGTTGCCTGTGAAGGAAACGCAGACATCGACGCCCAATTTACGGCGTCCGCCTTGAGCCATTTCATTAGCCACTTGCTGGGAAACGACCCCATAATCCTTGATGGTCTGAGGGTTAACGCCAGCCAAAGCGACCTTCTCCTCGCTCCAATAGGTCACTAATGACCCCTTGAAGACTTTGCTAGCGCCTGGAACGCTCGTTACTGCGCTAGCGAAGAGGCCTCCGGTCAAGGATTCCACAGCCCCCAAGGTAAGACCTTTAGCGGAAAGGGAGGAAATCACCCTCCGCGCTTTTTCGTTTTCGATCATTTTTCTGCCTCCTTAAGCACATGGCGGTTGCTGATAATATAAACCACTCCGGATATGACCGACATCAAAGTGGCCATGTAAACGAAAATCATCGCGATGCGGCCATATGGCGACCACGAAGAATCGAAATAGCTAAAAGGCCAGCCGTTGAGAAAAACCATGGGGATGGCCACCATTTGCAAGACCGTCTTGGCCTTGCCGAAGATATTGGCCGCCAAAATAAGACCTTTGCCGGCGGCGATGAAGCGGAAAGCGTCGACGATCAAGTCGCGGGCGATCATCAAAAGGACGCAAAAGAAAGGGATGGTGAGGTTATCGGCGCCAAAATGTGGCAACATGAGATAGAGCAAAGAGGCGTTGACTAGCAATTTATCGGCGATGGGATCGAGGAATTTGCCTAAATCGGTGACTTGATGCCATTTTCTAGCCAAATAACCATCGAGGAAATCCGTTAAGGAAGCGACGATAAAAACGACGCAGGCTATCAAAT
>CAVKTU010000004.1:9232-22678 GCA_963659395.1 Holdemanella sp.
AAATTGACTGGACCATATGTCGGGATCGATAAATCAGGAATGAAATCCAAAACGATTAGCGCGCCGAATAACAAAGCCACGATGGCGATTCGGCAACAGGTGATTTTCGTAGGAATGTTGATTTTCATAAATGTTTAAGTGGAGCATCCGGCCCGATAAGCCATGTTCTGTCGAGGGCGAACATTCATCTCAGGTTTCCCTGAAAGGGTCATCTTCATTTGGATTTCCCTTCTTCCCCTACCAAATTTGGGTTTCTCGCTTGTGGGGTTTACCGCGTTTCACCTTGTTGTCGCCAACAAGCTCGTCTCTGTGGCACCTTGGGGAGAATCGTCTACGGGAGACTCCTCTCACGCCGTCACGCGCTCCGGGCGTGCCTAGGCTTATTGATTAACCTAGCGCAATCACTACATCCATCGCAGGATGTGCGAGCATGGACTTTCCTCTGGTTTCCCAGCGGTCGCCTGGGCCGGATTAGCCGCTTCGTTTCTTGAGGGTCGATGGGTCATAGCCTTCGCTATATAGGAAGCCTTCCAATTGATTCACGCGTTGGATATAACGCATGTTCTCGGCGTTAGGAACGTCTCCCGGCTTAATCGATTCGAGTTTTTTCCTCATCACCGAATTCTCCCGTTCGAGTTCCCGCATCCGCTCATAATCGCTTTGATAGGATGCCGTTTTGCCACATTCCTTGGAATAAGCCTGACGCAATTCCTCAATTTGCGCGTCTTTGGAAGAGATAATGCTCTCAAAAGCGTCATAATCACGAATGATCCGATCCAAGAAAGCGTCCACTTGTTCGGGATTATATCCCTTGACGTCCTTCTCGAATTTCTCTTTGTAAATGGTGTCGATTGAGAGCTCTACTTTCTTTTCCATGGCGCTCTTAAATTATATTTAAGCCCCTTCTTGCTTACAAGCACTCAAAAACGCCGCCCATATAGGCAAAGAAGCGATGATGGACTAAAATGTCCTTGATATGAAAATCGTTAACAAAGCCATCAAAAACGCCGATTGCCTCGTCTTCATGGATTTAGAGGCGACCGCCCTCAGCCACGAATTGATCGAAATCGGCGCCTATCGCGTCCTCTTGAATGACGACGGGACGCCAAGAAAAGCCCATTCCCCCTTCAAACGTTACGTCAAGGCAAAATCCCCTATCGGGAAAATCGTCGTCGATATGACGGGCATCACCGAAGAAATGCTTAAGCGAAATGCCATCCCCTTTAAAAAGGCCATGGAGGATTTTAGGGATTACGTCGGCAATTATTGGAAAAGCGCCCGTTTTTTGACCTTTGGCCCTCACGACATGGTGATCATTCATTCCACGATGGCCATTAATCGTGACGCCAATCCCGAATTCGTGAGGCACATCTCGGGCCGCTATTTGGATTTCCAAGGCTTCCTTAGCCAATACATCCAAGACCGCAACGGCAACCCCCTATCTTTGGCCAATTATTTGAAAACCTTTGAATTGTCTTTCGAAGGCCAAGAGCATGACGCTTGCGCGGATGCCTATAACCTCTACCGCCTATACAAAGCGATTTTCGAACATAAAGACGTCTTGATTAAGCAATACGAAACGACCTTATCACACAACCACAAATTGCCCACCCCTTTGAAAGAAGCCTTCCGCCGTTTAAGCGAGGGGGAAGACCTGACGGTGGAAAAATGGCGTAAGGCCATCGGGGAGACCTTCGAATGAACATCCATTACCCGCCCGGCGTCAAGCCCAAAGCGAAAGCCGATAACGCATCAAAACAGAAAAAGGTCAGCCCTTTAAAGGGGCGCCGCATCTATAGCGCGGCCAACCGCGGCCAATCTTTTGAGGACGACATCAACGAAACCAACGAATATTACCGCGAAAAGGATTTGGCCGTCGTCTATAAGAGACCCACCCCCATTAATATCGTCAAGGTCGATTATTCCCAAGGCGCCATCATCACCAAAGCGTATTTCGAGACGCAAAGCACCACCGACTATAACGGCGTCATTCGGGGGAGGTATGTGGATTTCGAAGCCAAAAGCACCCATTCGAAAACCTCTCTTCCACTCAATAACATCGCCAAACAGCAAGTAACGCATCTCGAAGCCGTTATACGAAACGGCGGCATCGCTTTCTTCCTGATCGAATTGACTTTGCTATCCGAGGTTTATTTGTTGCCCGCCCAATATGTGTGCGATTTCTATCGGCAAAAACCTCGCAAATCGATTCCTTTTTCCGAAATCAAGAAAAACGGTTACGCCGTTAAAGAAGCATATCATCCCCGCATCGATTATCTGCCTATCGTTTTGGAGGTTTTCTTCCATAACGAGCAATAGCTTTTTAGTCCGCATTCATCGCATTTCGGTTTGATGGCCGTGCAGATGTTTCGTCCAAACGCTATTAAAGCGTGATGTAAGAATATCCTTTCTTCTAGCGGGAAAGATTTCTCTAAAATACGCTCGATTTGCGGTGGATTTTCGTTTTTTCTGGCATAAGAAAGGCGCTTGGCGATTCTTGCTATATGCGTATCGACGGGCAAAAACGGTTGCTTGGCCCTTTCTAGCAAAAAGACGCCGGCGGTCTTCTCCCCGACGCCCGGCAAGGCCATAAGCTTCTCGCGGTCAAAGGGGATTTGGCCTTGGTGTTCGCTTTCGAGCTTTTGCGAAAGAAGGAGGAGATTCTTGGCTTTATGGCGATATAGCCCGATGCTTTTGATCAATTCCTCGATGTCCATAAGGGAAGCTTTTGACATCGCTAGGGAGGAAGGGTAACGAGCAAAAAGATTCGGGCTTACTTTATTAACGGCGGCATCGCTTGTCTGGGCGCTTAAGACGATGGCCACTAAGCATTCGAAGTCATTATGGAAAAGAAGTTCCGTGTCAGCGTTAGGGAAAGCCGCATGCAAATAAGAGAGGACGGCTTGGCTTTTCTTCGTCAAAACTTATTCACCCCACATGCTCTTGGTTAAAGCGATCGTGGCTTCGATATCCTTATCCCAATTGTCATTGATCGCGCTGGCCCCTTCTTTAAGGAGATCGTTTTCCTTGCGGCGGGCTTTGAGGGTCTTCTCCACGGCGCGGATGGTTTTCTTGCCGCTTTTGAGGGTGTCTAGCAAAGCGTTTTTGATTTCCTCCGCCGAATATGACGAATTAAGCCATTCCGAAATGGTGTCTCTCTCAAGCGGCGAGAGGGTGCGGGATAAACGCTCCTCGAAGAAGGAAAGCAAACCCGAAAGGAGATTGACTTCGTTTTCCCCTGCCAAAGATAGTCGTTGTCTCTCTAATGTATCGGCAAAGAGGGCGTAACATTTCTCTCTTAATGGCGCAATCGAGGTTTCCATCTTCTCTTTCATAGCGAAGGTCAAAAAGCCGCGCTTAAGCATCGAGTCCATTAATTTGTTGATGTCGCTAGGGCTCTTGCCCATCTTCAAGGAAAGCATGTCGGCGTTGATGAAATGATTGCCTTGCTCTAAGAGGTGATCGATCATTAGCACCACGATCGCCTCCTCATCGCTAAGCCCTATTTTCTTATATGTCTCTAAGAGAACATAAGTAAAAGGAACGGCGTTTTGATAGGGATTTTTCATATTTGTCCTTTCCATCCTTTCTTTCTTTCCTCGTCCAATTTGGCTACGGATATCTCATTTAGTAACGGCCTTAATTCCATAATGGCCCTAGCGCTATCGCTTTCTATAGTAAATCCAAGTAAGGAGGCGAAGCGTTCGGCCCTGGCGATACGCAAAGGATCTTCTTTGATGCGTTGATGTGGATCCCCGATGAACCGGATTACCTTCTTATATAGATCATCCATCCCATGGTGATAATCCAGCACATGATAACCTTTGTCCAAATAAAGGGCGTTGATGGTGAAATCGCGGCGAGAAGAATCCCTTTGGGGGTCTTTGATGAAGACGATGTTATCGGGATGGCGGTGATCAGCGTATTCCTTTTCCTCGCGAAGCGTCGCTATATCGCAATGTTTTCCAAAGATTTTCGTTTTCAAAACGCCGTATTTGGCAAAGATGTCATTAGCCTCTGGCAAGAAAAGAAGACTTTCTCTAGGAGAGGCGTCGGTAACGAAATCAAAGTCATCAACTTCCTTATCGAGCAGATAATCCCGAACCGATCCGCCGACTAAATAAAGAGAAAATCCCTTCTGGGAATAGATCTCGTTAAGATAATCGAAAACCGGCAAGCGCTTCATGAAGACATTTTAACATGCCCAAAGGGAAAGCTCATTCGAAAGAAAGGGCTCCGCATAACGGAGCCCGGACGTTCAACTTTTCTAAAAGAAATTAGTTGAGTTTCTCTTTGAGGCCTTTGGAAACCTTGAAAGAGACGGAAGTGCTGGCAGGGATGCTGATCTTCTCTTGGGTAGAAGGATTGGTTCCCTCGCGAGCAGCGCGATGCTTCTTCTCGAAGATGCCAAAACCAGAGATTTTGACGGCATCACCCTTGACAAGGGCTTCGGTGACGACGTCCACAACGGCGTCGACAGCAGCTTCGGCATCTCTCTTGGAGAGTTCGGCTTTCGCGGCAACGGCTTCGATTAATTCAGCTTTATTCATTGAGTTTTTCCTCCTTATAGCTAAATCGATATCAATAAATTATCATTTCTCAACCCTCATGGCAAGAGTAGTTTTGCGAAAAATGTTCGATGGCAACAAGATATTTCATCATTTTTTGAAGACAAAAACGTTTTTCAATTGTAAAAATCTAGATTTCATCGATGTTTTTTAAGCAAAAAACTCATATAGTGCCGATGGCATGACGATCATTTTCGAAGACGATAAATGATATGAATAGGCGTTCCGTCGAAGTCAAAAGAATCGCGAAGGCGGTTTTCCAAATAACGGGTGTAAGAGAAATGGGCCGTCTCGGGATTGTTGCAAAAGAAGACGAACGTCGGAGGGTTAACGGAAACTTGGTTGGCAAAGACGATCTTCAAACGCCCATGGTTGAAATTGGGAGAGGGGTTCATTGCCTGCGCATCGCGGATGATGTCGTTCAAAAGCGGCGTGGGTATCCTGCGCAAACTGGCTTCATGCACCGTTTTGATTTTAGGGAGGATGGCTTCTACGCCCATACCGCTAGAAGCGCTCACGAAAAGGATCGGGGCGTAATCGAGGAATTTGAATTGCTCGCGGATGTCTTTGGTGAATTCTTCCTTGCTTTTGCCTTGGGCTTTAGCCACATCCCACTTATTCACGATGACGATGATCGGTTTATGTTCGTCGACCGCATAGCCGACGACATGCTTGTCTTGTTCTAAAATCGGCGAAGAGGCGTCGAGCAAAAAGAGGACGATTTGACTGCGCTCAATCGAGGATAAAGCGCGCAAAGCGGCATATTTGTCGATGGCTTCAAAGATCTTCCCCCTCTTTAGCAAACCCGCCGTGTCGATCAAAACGAAATTATCGCCATCTTTAGAAAAAGGCGTGTCGATAGCGTCTCTAGTCGTGCCGGAGATGGGCGAGACCAACGTTCTTTCCTTGCCTAAGATTCGATTGGACAAGGAACTTTTCCCCACATTCGGACGTCCAATCAAAGAAAAAGTGATGGCGTTTTCGTATACGGGAATCTCCTTTTCCGGGAGAGCGTGTATTATCGCATCGAGCAAATCGCCGATGCCGATGCCATGGGCCCCGCTGACGAGATATGGATCGCCAAAGCCTAACGAATAGAATTCGGCGGCGTTAGCGGCTTCTTCAACATTGTCGATTTTGTTGACAGCCAAGAAAACAGGCTTCTTTTGCCCATAGAGCATTTTGGCGATGAAGCGATCATCGCCGCTTAATCCTTTCTTGCCATCGACGACGAAGACAATCAAATCGCTTTCTTGTAAAGCCAATTCGACTTGCGTCCTGATCAAATCTTGAAAAGGCACGTCCTTAGCTTGGATGCCACCGGTATCAATCAAAGTAAAAGTCTTCGTTAGCCACGTGCATTTGCCGTAAATGCGGTCGCGTGTGACGCCCGGCGTCGGCTCAACGATCGATTTCCTTTCACCGACGAAACGGTTGAAAAGGGTGCTTTTGCCCGACGATGGCGAACCAATAAAGCTAACCGTTCCTAGAGCCATCAGGCGACTCCTTTGCCGGTCTTTTCCTTAATAATGCGCAAGACTTCGGCGACCACTTCTTCCACGCTCATATCGGAAGTATCGAGGAGAACGCTGTCGGGAGCGGCCTTCAAGGGAGCGAAGTCGCGATGGGAATCGATATAATCGCGTTGGCGGACGTTTTCTTGGACTTCTTCAAGCGTCGTGGGGATGCCTTTTTGGATGTTTTCCTCGTAACGGCGCATGGCCCTTGTCTCCACCGAGGCGATTTGAAAGATCTTCACTTGCGCATGGGGCAAAACATAGGTGCCAATGTCTCGCCCATCCATCACCACCGAGCGTTTCTTGGCCATTTCCCTTTGTAATTCCACTAATTTTAAGCGAACGGGTTTCATCGCGGCGATATAGCTGACATTCCCCGATACAGGAGCTTCCCTGATAGCGGCGGTGACGTCTTCGTCATTGCAATAAACGCGGTTATTCTCAGCCAATTCGATCTTGATGGTCGGAATCAAAGTAATGGCTTCTTGCTCATCTTGCGGATTAAGCCCTTTCTTGATGACGGCGTAAGTAAAGGCGCGATACATCGCTCCCGTATCGATATAGGTCATCTTGAGCTTTTCGGCGACTTTCTTAGCCACGGTACTCTTGCCCGCCGCGGCGGGGCCATCGATTGCGACTGCGATCACTTCTTCTGCCATCATTATTTCCTCACCCACAAAAACCAAAGAGCAATCATACCCGCCACCGCCAGGACTAGCAAAACAAATTTGAAAATAAGCACTCTTCTCTTCTTAGAAAGATAAACGCCCCAAGGAGTGACTTTTTTAGCCGGCAGCCCTTGGGCCGTCACGGCGCTAGAAGCCCGTCCTTTTTCCAATAACAAAGCCGTTTCTTCGTCTGATGCATTCGTAAAATGCGGCTTATTCTTGAACTTCTCAGCTGGGGTTGCGGCAATTTTTGAGCGGTACCGCGCCCATTTCTCCATCCTGGTTTTCATAGACTCCAACATTTTAGCCGTTTTCCTTAGCTCTAAAAAGACTCACATCGCTTTTGCAAAAACCCGCTTAGAGAAAATGCGCTGCTGAAAAATTTATGAGTTTTTTGATACTTTGGACACGATTTCGAGCCGAAACACTCAAAAAAGTCATCGAAAAACTTTTTGCAACTGTTTTGTGACAACGCGGCTTTCAGTTCATAAAGCGATTGTTTCGGCGCTTTTGGGGCAGTCATGGTATTGGATAGTTTTTTTGCGAAGCGATCGCCGTCAATAAAGAATCGATTAACAATATTATAGTTAGCCATAACTAACAAAAAGATTAGATGCTATCTACACTTTAGTGATTGAAAGACAGGTCTTTTCGTTCTAAAATTACGTCGTTTCAAACGGAGGAAAACCATGAAAAAAGTCAAGGTCAACGCTGAGGCCTGCATCGGATGCGGCCTTTGCATCGGCAACGCTCCTGATGTCTTCGCTTTTAGCGATGATGGCAAAAGCGAAGTGATCGGAGAAGTTACCGACGAAACCGTCGTCGAAGAGACCATCGCCTCTTGCCCGGTTGCCGCAATCGAGTGGGATGACTAATTCGAAAAACAACTAAATCGGGCCGCGCGGCCCGATTTTTTATTGCCCCACTTCTTCAAAACGAAGGGCTTTATGAAGGGCTTTGTATATAAAGAAAGTCAAAAACAAGACGGCGCCGTCCTTAATGAGGTTCAGGGGCAAGACACAATAAAAGCCATAAGACCAGCTCAAATCGCTAACCGAGGCATTGGCCATTTGGCACAAAGCGAGCAATTGGCTTTGATCGTAACCCATAACGGCGATATAAAAAGGCAGCATAACGTATATATTCAAAAGCAAAGCGGCTACGTTTTGCGTTAATAGCGACGCGAAAAAACCGATAAAAACACCTTTAAGATTCCTTTTCTTACGATAAATGATAGTCGCCACCACCACGAAGGAAAGGCTAAGACAAAAATCCGTCAATTCGCCAACGCCCATGGTGTTGCTCATCGGGAGTTTGATAAGCGTTTTGACGAGCAAAACGGCCACGGCCGTCCAAGGGCCGTAGGCATAACCAGCCACGAAAGCGGGTATCTCGTCGAAATGTAGCGATAGAAAAGAAGGAAGAAAGGGCAATTTAAGGTTAAAGACGGGAACGATATATAAAATAGTCGATATCGCGCCGAAGACCCCTGCCCTGGCCGTTAATTTGACATAATTGAATGACGATTTGCCGTTCTCCTTGAAGAATGTGGCGAAAAGCGCCACCGAAAAAAAGATAAAAGCCGCCAAGGAAACGAATTCACGAGATCCTATGTTCATATATACGCCCTCCGCTTCAGGAGGTAAAAGAAACGTTTTGGCCTCTCTTATCCGGACTCTACCGTTGGCATCGGAATTGCGCCGATTCATGCATGCGCTTGCGGGCTATACCGCCAGTCGGCGTATTTCACGCCGCCCTGAAGCGAACAAATTATATTCCAATTCCGAACGTAAGAAAAAGAAATTAGTCTATCTCGGCGATCCCTTCAAAATAGCGCTTGGCATCTTCCTCGCTAGAGAAGGAAAGAATCACCCGGTTATTATCGAGGGCGATTCTCTTCGGCCTCACGGGTCCTTTTAGGGGACGACCAGCCAAGGAGCGGACCATTCTTTCGGTAGCGCGCACCGATAATTTCTCATCGTGGATTCTTTTGACCGCCAAAACGATGTCCTCTTGGCTAAGGCAAAGCAAAGCACGCGCGTGGCCGAAGCTTAATTCGCCCGAGGAAACTTCCTTGATGACGGAATCGGGAAGGGACAATAGACGCATTGTGTTGGTGACTTGGCTACGCGATTCATGAGAAATTTTAGCCAGGATTTGCTGGGAATATTGGAATTTTGTCGATAATGCATTGTATATATAAGCCATTTCCAAAATATTCGATTCGCGTTGGTCGCGCGTATCGGCGAGCAAAATCAAAAGCATCTCCTCATCGCCCATCGATGAAACGATGACGGGAACCGTCTCCAATCCGGCTACTTTGGCCCCAAAATAACGTTTCCTGCCCAATACCAATTCGTAATGCGAGCCTTTTTCGCGTACCAACAAAGGACTAAAAATGCCTTTTTCGCGAATGGATTTGCCAAGCTCCTCCAAACGCGTTTTGGGGAAATGGACCCTTTTGATATAGGCGTTGTCGTCGATAAGCGATAACGGCAGGTTCTTGCTATTAAGCGATTGATATTCCCTCTCCATCTCGGCGATGACGTCGAATTTAGAGAAGCGAGAAACTAGTTCCGATAAGGAAGCAGCCCGCTTTTTCTTAGCGCTCATGGTCGATTATTTCCTTAGCCAAAGACAAATAGGCGATCGCTCCTTGCGAGGAAGGGCGGAAAGAACAAACCGATAAGCCATGCATCGAAGCCTCGGGGATCGAGATGTTCCGAGGGATTACGACATCAAAGGTGTTTTCCTTAAAAAGGCCGCGGACCTCACGGGCAATTTCCGTATCCAAAGAATTGCGCGCATCATACATCGTAAGCAAGAAGCCTTCGATTTTGAGGGATGGATTGAAATCGTTCTGAATCCTATTGATAGAGGAAAGAATAGCGGCCACCCCTTCCATGGCGAAGAATTCGCATTGAACGGGGATGATAATCGAAGAAGAAGCCGCTAAAGCGTTGATATTAAGCAAACCCAAAGAAGGCGGGCAATCGATGATGATGTAGTCGTAATCATCATTCATCTTCGACAAAACATCCTTCAAGAGAAAGAAGGGCTTGACGATGCCTTTGTTTTGAATGGCAATATCCAGATTGGCCAATTTCAGATTGCTTGGCAAAATGTCGAGATCCTTTTCTTTCGTCTGCCGCACCGCCAAATCGATCGATATGTCGCCTAACAAAACGTCATAAACGGTCGTAGGCAAGGAAAGGGCGTCAATCCCCAAACCCCGGGAGGCGTTCCCTTGTGAATCGAAATCGATAAGCAAAACGCGGCGCCCGCTTCGCGCTAAAGCGCTTGAGAGGTTGATGGCCGTCGTCGTCTTCCCGACGCCGCCCTTTTGATTGGCGATGGCGATAATTTTGCTCATGTGGATTTATAGTATCACTCTTACGAGCCCATAAAAAGAAAGGCCCTATAGAGGTTTTTTCAAAATTTCGGGATAAGGTCTAGGAAAACGATGCGGCGTTTCTTTTTCTTTTTGAAATAAGAAGAGGCGTCTTTCGCCGGCATCTTCGGGTAAATGATAAGTTTCTTTTTTCACGAATTTAAGGCCCAAAACGGCGATGGCTTTTTTGGCGGCAAGCAATTCCTCCTCGCCATTAGCCCCCTTTAACGCCAAAACACACCCTCCCACCCGAGGCAAGGGGGCGCAGATTTCCAAAAGAATCGGCAAAGGCGCCACCGCCCTAGCGGTGACAACATCAAAGCCACCGGCTTTTTTGAAGTTCTCCACGCGAGAATTGACCACGGAAACATTATCAAGCGATAACGAATCTTTGACGCTAGATAAAAAATCGCATTTTTTCTTGGTGGCGTCTAATAAAGTTATTTGCGCATCTGGCGAGAAAATGGCAAAAGGAAGGCCGGGGAATCCGGCGCCAGAACCAAAATCCAAAACGCTTTTGCCACTGATGTCTACGTATTTCAAGGGATAAAGCGAATCATAGAAATGCTTGATGAGCATATCCGATTCCTCGGTGATGGAAGTCAGGTTGAATTGGCGGTTGCTAGCCAAAATCATCTCTTGGTAGCGGCGTAATTTTTCCATCTTCGCCATATCGACATGCGGCAAGAATTCTTTTAATGATGAAAAGAGGCCTTCGTAATTCATAATTGCCCTCTCCTTTTTAGATTCAGCAAGATAATCGCCACATCCGTTGGGTTGACACCTGAAATGCGTGCGGCTTGACCGATTGAAGAAGGACGGATCTTGTTCAATTTTTCTCGCGCTTCTAAACGAAGTCCATCCATATGCAGGTAATCGAAATCGGAGGGCAAACGCGTCTCTTCCCTCTTCTTCTCATCCAATGCGTCTTTGGCGGCCAAGGCGATATACCCTTCGTATTTGATCACCGTCTCCAAAGTCAATTTATCTTGCATAGACAAAGCAAAAGAGGTCAGTTCTGGCATATATTTTTCGATTTTTTCATATTCGACGAAGGGACGCTTCAATAAATCAAAAGCCTTATGCCCGCTCGCTATATCATGGTATCCGAGCGACGATAGGTATTCTCCAATACCGCTTTTGGGCGAGACGTTGTGGGTCGAAAGATATTCTTTGGCGGCTTCGATCCTTTCCTTTCTCATAAGGAAACGTTGATAGCGATTCTCATTCGCCAATCCGATTTCATGGCTCTTTGCGGTCAAACGGAAATCGGCGTTGTCATGGCGAAGCAACAAGCGGTATTCGGCCCTGGAAGAAAGAAGGCGATACGGCTCCTCCGCCCCCTTGGAAACGAGATCGTCGATCATGACGCCGATATACGCTTCATCCCTCCGCAAAACAAAAGGAGGTAGATTATCGATATAACGAGCCGCGTTGATGCCTGCCATAAGGCCTAACGCAGCCGCTTCCTCATAACCGCTGGTGCCACAAATCTGACCGGCGACATATAGACCTTTGTACGCTTTGATGGCTAACGATGAATCGAATTGGAAAGACGCGAGGGCGTCGTATTCGATTTGATAGGCATCCTTTAATAGAACCGCTTCTTCTAAGCCGGGCAGGGTATGGACGAGCCGAACTTGCATATCGTGATCGAAGCCGGTGCTAAAACCTTGCAGATAGATGGAGTCTCCGTCTTCCGTTTCCGGTTCCAAGAAAAGCTGATGCCTATCCTTATCGGGGAAGCGAAGGATTTTCGATTCGATCGAAGGGCAATATCGGGGGCCACTCGACTGGATAAGGCCGTTAGTGACAGCGCTATCGGAAAGATGGTCGAGAATCAATTTTTTGGTGTTTTCATTCGTATATATCAAATAACAAGGAAGCTGTTTCTCTAACGGGGTGAATTCTTCGGTCAAATAGGAAAAGGCGAGTTCGCCATCCATTCCGTTTTCGATCTTGGCCTTAGAAAAATCGATGGTCTTTTTGCTGATGCGCGGCGGGGTGCCGGTTTTCAGACGGAAAAGAGCGATGCCCATATCTTTTAAAGCGGCGCTTAGCCCAATAGAGGAAGCTTCGCCATCGGGTCCCCCAGGCACGCTGGTATGACCTTTGAGAATGGAGCTTTCCATATAGGTGCCCGTAGTGAGGATGACCGCTTTGGCGCGGATTTCCTCGCCATCTTGAAGCCTAACGCCATATATCTCTTTCCCATCGCGCAATAAATCAACGACCATTCCTTCACGCACTTCGATATCGGAATGATTGAAAAGAACGTCTTGGACGTGTTTTGGATAGCCGATTTTATCGACTTGGGCGCGCAAGCATTGGACGCCGGGCCCTTTACGCGTGTTCAGGAATTTTATCTGCAAAGGATGGTAATCGGAAAAAAGACCCATCATGCCGCCTAAGGCATCGATTTCGCGAACCACGATCCCCTTAGCGCTGCCTCCGATATGCGGATTGCATGGCGTATTGGCGATCATCTTCTTGTTCAAAGTCAGCAAAAGGACCTTTTTATGAAGATGAGACAAGGCGAAAGCGCTCTCGACCCCAGCGTGCCCTCCACCGACCACTATCGCATCAAAATCGTAATTTCCCAGCATTTCCTCATCCAATCGAATTAGACATGTCAAGCTTGATCAAGCGATTCAATTCAATCGCGTATTCCATAGGCAATTCTTTGGCGAATGGTTCGATAAAGCCCATGATGATGGAATTGGTGGCCTCTTCCTCGCTTAGGCCGCGCGACATCAAATAAAATAATTGCTCTTCGTTTATCTTTGAAACGGTGGCTTCGTGTTCAATGAAGCTGCTGGCATTATGGATTTCGTTTTTCGGATAGGTGTCGCTTTTGGATTTGTCGTCGATAATAAGGGTGTCGCACTCAACATGCGAATGGGCGTTTTCGGCGCCGGGAAGCATGCGCACCGTGCCACGGTAATTGGCCACGCCGCCATTTTTGCAAATCGATTTCGAGATGATATTAGAGGAAGTGTCCTTCCCCATATGAATCATTCTGGCACCATTATCTTGGAATTGGTTATAGCCGCCGACGGCGATCGAAATCACCGATCCCTTGGCGCGGTCGCCTTTTAAAATGCACGCGGGGTATTTCATGTTCCTCATCGAGCCGATGTTCCCATCCACCCATTCCATCAAGGCATCATCTTCCACCAAGGCCCTCTGCGTAACCAAATTGACGATGTTGCCCGACCAATTTTGCACGGTCGTATAACGGCATTTCGCCCGCGGCAAGACGATGATCTCCACCACCGCGGCATGAAGGGATTCTTTGCTAT
>CAVKTU010000005.1:0-10230 GCA_963659395.1 Holdemanella sp.
TTATTTTTGATATAGCCGCCGATGATTTTCTTAAGGTTTCCGTCTTTGGCGTTTTTCCAGCTGTCCATCAGGTTTTCGGAGATGTTAAAGCCGTCGGTCATGACCGTGTTGATGGTGACCTCTTCCCATAGGCGCACGCATTCTTCGTATGCGTCCATAGCCACCATCGCTCCGTTGATGGCGCCGATGGAAGTGCCAGTCACAATATCAAAATCGATTCCTTTTTCCTTGAGGTAGCGCCATGCGCCAACTTCATATGCGCCTAGCGATCCGCCGCCGCATAAGACTAACGCCCTTTTCATTATTAAAAGGTTTTCTTCCAAAGGTGATGCAAAGAGCAATAGGAGAAGACGGTGCCATGGGGCACATCGGAAAAAACGGCCGTGGGCTCTTCATCCGGCTTAAGGTAACGGATGGTGGTTCGCCAAGGCGTCACCAAGGCGATCCATTCGATATGATGATGGGGTTCGCTAGGGTGTGGGGCAGCGCCTATTTTGACCGTCAACAGGCCGTTTTCTTTACTGATGACTGGCAAATGGGAATCGGCGGCCATGCCTCCTTCTTTTGGTTCGAGTTCGACCATCTGCGAGCCGCAGCAAACTAGTCGGCCGCCGCCTTCATGAAGAAGATGAAGAAGGTTGCCGCAGGTTTGGCAGCGGTAGAAATGAATATCGTTTTCCATATTGCCCCCTTTTTCTCGATTATACCGATTTTGCCCGATTTAATCAAAAGGGTGGTCGACGTTGATGTAGATGCGGTAGGCAGGGTTTTGCTTCTTTATCTCACTGATGATTTGTTCGCTGATGGCTTCTTTCTTTTTCATTAAGGAAAAGGGCAAGGTGAGATCGAAGGTTATTTTCGTTTCTAATGCCCCGCGGATAAGATGGAAGTCATGGATGGAAATGGTGGAGCTGATGCTTTGCGCATACCTTTGCGCGAAGGCTTCTAAGCTTTGCGCTTCGGGATCAGCAGTATCCACGGGATCGACATGAATTAGAACGTCGGCATGTTCCTTTTCTTGCAAGCGGTGCTCGATGGTGTCGGCTAATTTATGGGCCGATAGCAAGGAGGTGTTTTGATCTACTTCCAAATGGAAGGAGATGAATTTCTTCGTGGGGCCATAGCTATGGATGATGAGATCATGGATCCCTAGGACGCCTTTTTCTGTCATGGCTTCCTTTTCGATGTCCTTGGCCAATGAATGGTCTTGCTTATTGCCCAACAAGGGATTGATGTTATCGATCATCATGCGGATGCCGGCGACAACGATGAGGATGGCGATGAATAAGCCGATATAAGGATCGAGGAAACCCCAGGAAAGGGTTTTGGCCAAGATGGCCGCGAGCAATACGCCGGATGTGGCTAAGATATCGCTTAAGGAATCGATGGCGGAGGCTTTAAGGGTTTGGCTATGGATGCATTTGCTTAAGGCATAATAGCAATAGCCTTGGAAGGCCTTAATTAGAATGGCGATGACGAGCAAAACGATGCTCAAAGTGTCGTAAGAGACGTTTTGCGCTTCGACGATTTTGACGATGGACTCCCTAATCGTTTCCATGGCGATAAGAAGCACCAAGAAGGAGACGATGAGGCCGGCGACGTATTCGGCCCGTTCGTGGCCGAAGGGGTGTTTCTCATCGGGCGGTTTGTTAGCGACCTTGAAACCGATGATGACGACGATGCAAGAGGCCATGTCGGAAAGATTGTTTGCGGCATCGACGATAAGGGCCATTGGGAAGACGCTCCAATTGGCTTCGATGGAGAGATAGATGGCTAAGCCAACCTTTAAAAGAACCAAGATCAGATTGGTTAGCAAGCCGATGGAACTGGCCAAGACGCCATGCATCGAACGCACTTCCTCGCGGTCGGTTTCCTCATAATGGGGGATGAATAATTTCCTTAGGAAAAGAAGCATGACATTAGTTTAGGGGAGATAGAGAGGAAAGCAAGCGGACATAATCTAGTATTAAAAACAAGTTGTGCTTGACAAAGAAACTAGTACATCTAAGATATAGTCATGGCACCGAGCAGAACCTCTCTTCCTAACTACACTAAAGAACAGGAATTCTGGAATAGCTTTTCGCACGCTTTAGGGGTGTTATTCGCTTTGATCGGAGGCCCTTTTCTTATCGCTAAGGCGGTCGAGGCCAACGATGGCATCGAAATAGCGTGCGCCGTCATTTTCACTTTGTCGCTACTAGTTCTATATGGCGGGAGCGCTCTTTATCACGGCTTGCCCGTTGGTCGACTAAAACGGATTTGCCGCGTGCTAGACCATGATAATGTGTTCTTACTTATCATGGGCACGTATATTCCTTATACATTGATAGGGCTAAGGTCCTACAATTTTGCCTGGTGTTATGCGATTTTAGTTCCTTGTCTAGTCTTAGGAGTGGTGGGAATCGTCCTTAATTCGATTAACTTAGAGAAATTCAAAATCTTTTGCATCATCGATTACATTTTGATGGGGTGGATCATCATCTTCTCTTTCTATCCTTTGGTGATGGCCATCGGTTGGTATCCGGCGTGCTTTATGCTCCTAATGGGGGGACTTAGCTATACCGTCGGTGCCGTTCTCTATTGCGTTGGCATCAAACATTCGAAATGGTTTCATCTCGTTTTCCACCTTTTTGTTTTATTAGGCACCCTCTTAATGTTCGTGTCTTTGTATTATTGGGTTTTCTGATTTGAATTATTTAGAGGGCAAGAGGGCGAAGGATGTTTTATAATCTTCTCGCTTATGACACGTAAAAAAGATTCCTCAACCCTCTTAGAAAACCGCCGCGCCCATTATGAATATTTTTTAAGCGACTTTTTGACGGCAGGTATCGTTTTGACGGGAACGGAAATCAAGAGCCTACGGGCTCGTAACGCCACGATCGATGATGCGTTTATTTACATTAAGAATAACGAAGCTTTTATTCGCAATATGCATATTGCCCCTTATAAGGAAGGCAACATCTTTAACGTTGATCATTTAAGAGACCGCAAATTGCTGCTTCAAAAAAAGGAAATCAAAAGGATCGACGCCCGTTTGAAGACGAAGGGCGAGACATGCGTTCCTACTAAGCTCTTCCTTTCGCGCGGTTATGCCAAACTTGAAATTGCGATGGCTAAAGGCAAGAAGCTTCATGACAAGAGGGAAAGCCTAAAAAGCAAGGATTTGGAGCGGCGCTTAGAGAAGGGGCGCGGCACCCATTACGAGGATTAGAATGGATTACCCGGATATCCTAGCTCTCTTAAAAGAGAGGGATTTGACCATGCTCCGTTATGAAAGAGACGGATACGATGCCTTCTTGAGGGAAGTTAATTATTCTTTTTCTTTTCCCTTTATTCATGTCGCAGGGAGCAATGGCAAAAGTTCCGTGGCCCGTTATTTGGAGAATATCTATCGCGAAGCGGGCTATAAAGTCGCCGCCTTCATCAAACCGTCTTTGTCTTTTTTAGAGGAGGCGAGAATCGATGGTAAAGCGATAAAAGAAGCGGATTTTGTGAGGGTTTTTTCAAATTTTGAGGCAAAAATTAAAGAATCTTCGCTTTCGAAATTCGAAATCGAAACCTTTCTTTTCTTCGCCCTTTTTGAGGAAGCGAAGGTCGATATTGCCATCATCGAATGCGGCATGGGCGGGGAGAAGGATGCCACGAACATTCGGGATATGCCGCCGTTATTATCGATCATCACCAGCGTCTCGTTGGAACATGTCGCCTTCTTGGGGAAAGATATTCAAAGCATCGCTTCCCAAAAGGCTGGCATCATCAAGAAGGATTCGTTGGCGTTAGTCGGTAAGCTGCCCTTAAATGCGAAAAAGGTAATTCAAAAAGTGGCCTCCAACCTCCATTCCTCTTTCTATGAAGTCGGCGCAAGCGGCGCTGAGAATTATTTGCCTCCGTATTATCATTTCGATTATCCGCCATATCGCGATTTGATGATTAAAACGCCGGCTCGTTATGAGGTTGGTGATGCCGCTATCGCATTGGAGGCCGTGAAGTTGCTCCGCCTAAGTTATCCCGTTTCCGAAGATGCCATTCGAAAGGGCTTATTGGGGGAGGGGCTTCCTTGCCGTCTAGAAAGAATCGCTAATATCTATTTGGATGGGGCTCATAATCCAGAGGCCATCGAAGCTTCTGTTGAAAGCTTTTTGCGGGTCGCGAAAGGAAAAACGCCCCATGTGCTTTTCGCCTCTTATAAAGATAAGGATGTCGTAACTAATTTATCGATCATCAAAAAACACATTGAGGATGTGACTATCACCTCTTTTCCCGCTAAAAGAGCGAGGAAGATAAACGATTACCCGGATTGCATCGCCTCATCCTATCCTTATAACGAATCCTTTTCCTTGGCGATAAATTCGTTGCTTACGACCTACCGAAATGACCCTATTTTAGTAATTGGGAGCCTCGATTTTGTTTATCGGGTTCGTCGCTATTTGTTGCAGGAAGGATTTCGATGAAAGATATCAAGGTGACCAAAAAGATTGCCTATTCGGCGATTTTGCTTTCTTTCGCCATCGTTTCGACGATGGTCTTCAAAAGCGTGCCTATGGGCTCCTTTTCCTTTCTCCGCTTTTCCTTGACGCCATCGATTGTGATCTTTTCTTCAATCGCTTTAGGCCCTCTTTATGGGGCGGCGGTGGGCGTCTTCGCCGATATGATCCCGGCGTTTTTGTTGCCACAGGGCGCTTTCAATCCTTTTTTGTCGTTGGTATACGCCTTGCTTGGCGTTTTGCCTTATTTTTTATTGTCTTTGACTAAACGTTTCCCGAAGGTCTTCGCCAATCCTCTTCCTAGTTGTTTTCTCTTTTCTTTATTCATTTCGTTGCTCGCGGTAGCGCTTTACGCTACCTCGGTTTTAGATGGCCCTTTTGGCGATAATGGCCTTTGGCTAAAACCTTTGATTTTGGGATTGACGCTCATAGGAGTGGCGGGAACGTTACTGCTATTGCGGGTTTTAGAAAAGAGAAGACAAGGGCGTTTAATTGGCGACGATAAGGGATATGGCGTTTATGAACTCGCCTTTGTGTCGGGAATTTCGGAAATGTTTGCCATGTGCTTCCTTAAGTCTTTGGCCTTTTTCCTTTTCTTTTTGATCAATAATGCCGGCGATTCGCCTTTTTCCTATTGGTACATCCTCGCGATGCTTATGATCGGCATGGCTCCCTCAACTCTCATCGACGTTTATTTCGTTTCTTGGTTCCTTTCCTTCTATAAGCGCTTGCTTGACTAGGAATCTTTGCCTATAAGTTTTTAAAACTAGATGATGCTCAGGTCATCTTTTCATTTCATAATCGGTAATATTCTCCCGATTCACAATGTTAAGATTGCATTTAATTTAAAAAAGATTGAAAAATTGCGAAAAATGACATTGATGGTAAAAATCGTTGAGTTGTCAATGTGTTCGCTAAAAAACAGTTGACAAGTGTCATAATCGTCTAGATACTAATACACGCAAGGAGAATATACCCTATGTCACAAGTTGAAATCACCCGCGGCGATGGTTCCATCGTTATGGCGGATACCACGAACAGAACCTTAACGTATTTCCGTTATCATGTGCGCTTCACGCCATTAGAATGGAAAATCTTAAAAGCGCTTTACGAAGCCACCCCTAACGTCATTGAGAGGGAGAAGCTAGTGGAGCTAATTTGGGGCGATAAGAAGAGCGATCTTCCCACGCGCACCATCGACGTCCATATTTCGAGCATCAGACGTAAGATCGCTTACATCAAAGGCGCTCGCATCGATTCGGCCTATGGCCATGGCTATCGCCTATTGATGCTTAGACGTTTCTAGTTTCTTGTTTCATAGAAAAAAGGTCCCGTGGCGGATCTTTTTTTCTTGGCTGCTTTTTGACATTGCTTTGGCTTCTGGCCTATAATCCTTATAAACAATTATGCGTTGCACGAAATGCGGTAAAGAAATAGATAGCAAGGCCTCTTTTTGCCCTTATTGCGGCATGGCGGTTGATAGTAGGCATGCTGAGGAAGTAAACAAGGAATACGCTCTATCGAGCATGATACTCGGCATCATGTCTTTGTTTTTGCTTTTCGCCAATCTGCCTTTTTCTATCGTCGCCATCGTCTTGGCGAACAAAGGCCAAGGGTGCGCTTACGCAAGAATCGGCAAGATTACCGGCATCATCGGCCTCGTTTTGTCCATAATTTCGTTGGTTGTGGGGATTCTTCTTTTGGTGCTTTTCGCCCTAGGCATCCTCGGTTCTTAGGCCATTTTATTGGATTCTGTTGTCCGTAAGGAGGAATTGGATATGTATTGCACAAACTGCGGAAAAGAAGTGGCGGACGACGCCTTATATTGCCCACATTGCGGGGCGAAGCAAGAAGAGAAGGCGACGGCCACCGATACCATCCATGTGGAAGTCGTGACTAACGAGCAAACCTCTGAAGTCTCTTCTTATTCCCGAGGCATGGCTCTTATTTTGGCTTTCGTGGCCTGTTTCGGCGTGTCGGGCATCCATCGTTTTTACGTCGGGAAAATCGGCACGGGCATTTTATGGTTGCTTACGGGCGGTTGCTTTGGCATCGGCACCCTTATTGATATCATCATGATTGCCAGTGGCTCCTTCACCGACATTGATGGCAAATGCCTGACTGATTGGGACATCAAATAAAGTCAATTCTTTAAAGGTTGGCTGCCTTTTGGGCGGATTTTGCGCTTAAGCGGCCATAGGAAACGATATGGACGAAAAATTCTTTCGAAATAATGTGGTTTATCAGATTTATCCCCGTTCTTTTTGCGATTCGAATGGCGATGGCATTGGCGATATCCCTGGCATCATCTCCAAACTGCCTTATTTAGAGAAACTAGGCGTCGGCATCATTTGGCTGTCCCCGGTTTATGAGACGGCCAATGCCGATTTCGGCTATGACGTGATCGATTACCGCTCGATCAATCGGGAATACGGCACGATGAAGGACATGGAGCGGCTCATCGCCGAAGCTAAGCGTAGGAAAATCAGGATCGTCATGGATTTGGTGGTGAACCACACTTCCAGCAAACACGCATGGTTCCTTTCCTCGCTTGATTCCTCTTCGCCATACCACGACTATTACTATTGGCGGAAGGGCCGTAAAAATAATAGCGAGCCCCCGAATAACTGGACTTCCAATTTCGGCGGATCGGCTTGGACGTATGTTCCTTCTAGTAACGAATGGTATTTGCATATCTTTGATGAGAACCAACCCGACTTGAATTGGCATAACCCTAAAGTCCTAATGGAAGTGGAGGATATCTTGCGGTTTTGGCTTGATAAAGGGATTTATGGCTTCCGTTGCGACGTTATTAACCAAATTTGGAAAGAATCCTTGAAAAACGGCCGATGGAAACCATGGGTGATCGGTAACGAGCATTATTTGACGAAGGACGGTTGCCATCAGATATTAAGACGCCTTCAGGAAGACGTTTTCTCCCATTACGATTCGATGACGGTGGGGGAGTGCTTCGGCATCGACAAAAAAGGCGGCGAGCGGATTTTGGAAAACGAGCTCGACATGTTCTTCCAATTCGACACGATGAACGTCGATAAGAGGTTCTTGCCCGTTTTTAAGAAGCGTTATTCGCCTAGGAAATTCAAAAAGAGTATCCTCGATTGGCAGGCGGCCGTTTCCTGGAACGCCAATTATCTGGAGAACCACGATCAATTAAGATCGATTGAGCGATTTGGCAGCGCCAAGAAATATTATTCCCTTTCCGCCAAGATGCTCGCGATATTGCTCCTCACCTTGAAAGGCACCCCTTTTATCTATCAAGGGGAGGAAATAGGAATGCTGAATTACCCCACTTTCAAAGTCGAGGAATTCAAAGACCCGGTCAATTTCTGGATGTATCGCACAATGCGAAAATTGCATTTTTCCGAGCAAAAAGCCCTCCGATTGATCCAAAACGTCAATCGCGACAACGCTAGAACTCCCATGCAATGGAATGCGGATAAGAACGCGGGATTCACTTCTAGCGATAGCGCGTGGCTCCCCGTTAACCCCAATTATAAGGACATTAACGTCGCTAAGGAGGAAAACGATATCGCTTCGATTCTTAATTTCTACCGCGCTGCCATCGCCTTAAGGAAAGAAGTGACCGCTTTATCGTTCGGCGATTTTGAGCCTTTAAAAACCTCAGGCAAGATATTCGCTTATTTCCGTAGTTATCAAGGGGAGATGTACTTCATTCTCATTAACCTCACCGCCCGGACGGTTCTTTTGCCTCGTCAGATCCGTTCGATGCAAGGCGAAGTGGTTTTGTCCAATTATGAAGGGGCGGGATTGACCTTCAAAAAGAAGCTACGCCCATACGAAGCCATCGTCGCCAAAGTTTCCTAAAAGGAAAGATTGCTTTAAATATGGATGCAATGTCGATATGATAACCCTTGTTAAAGGAGCTTTTTATGGAGAAGGAAACGCATCGCGAGGATTATATTGGCTGGGATGAATATTTCATGGGCATCGCCCAACTTAGCGCTTTGCGGAGCAAGGATCCTAGCACTCAAGTGGGCGCTTGCATCGTCGACAAGGACAACAAAGTCGTCTCCATTGGCTATAACGGCATGCCGCGTGGGGTGGATGATGAGGTGGTGCCTTGGGGGCATGGCGAGGGATTAGAAAGCAAATACCTTTATGTTTGCCATGCCGAATTCAATGCCATCTTGAACACAAGAAACGGGGAGAAATTATCGGGTTGCCGACTTTACGTCACCCTTTTCCCTTGCAACGAATGCGCCAAAGCCATCATCCAAGTGGGGATCAAAGAAGTCATCTATCTTTCCGATAGCCATAAAGAGAACATCATCTTCGAGGCGTCGAGGAAGATGCTAGACATGGCGGGAGTGAAGCTTACGCCATATACGGGGAAGGTGTTACAAATCGAAAAATGAAGAAGGATTCCTTTTGGCGTCGCGCTTTAGTGCTTTTGGCCGTATGGGTCTTCGCCGCTTTCTTTTTCTTGCTTGTGCTAAGGCAGATAGGCGAAGTCACGGGATGGCCGTTTTATTTGGCGGTGTCCTTAGTGGCGCTAGGATATTTCGTCGTGTTATTGGTGCTGGAATTGTTGCGGCGCAAAAAGAAGAAGGGGCAAAATGGCGATCGTCGAGATTAGTGATCTTTCTTTTTCTTATAACGATGGGGAGCGGGTGTTAGACGGCCTCTCTTTTAATGTTATGGAGGGCGAATACCTCGCCATCATCGGCCATAATGGTTCGGGCAAAAGCACTTTGGCCAAGATCATCGCCGGAATCAATCTTAAATACCAAGGCGAAGCCAAAGTCTTCGGCTTGCCTATCGATGAGAAGAACATCGCTAGCATCCGCCAGAAAATGGGTTTCGTTTTTCAAAACCCCGATAACCAATTCGTCGGCAGCACGGTGCGCGATGATATCGCTTTCGGACTAGAAAACCGCGCTATTCCGACCTCTAAAATGGATGAGATCATCGATGGATACGCCAAAAAAGTCGGGATGTACGATTTCCTTGATAAGGCCCCCGAAAACCTTTCGGGCGGCCAAAAGCAACGGGTAGCCATCGCTGGCGTTTTGGCTTTATCCCCCGATTTGCTTATATACGATGAAGCGACGAGCATGCTTGATCCTGCCGCTAAGAAGGGCATCATCGATCTGACCTTCGCTTTGAAGGAAGAGAATCCGCGGTTAACTATCATCTCCATCACCCACGATATCGAAGAGGCTTCGAAAGCCGATCGAATATTGGTTCTTAATGGCGGCAAAATCGCTCTTTTCGGAACGCCCAAGGAGGTTTTTTCCCATACCGCCGAATTGCAGGCGATGCGTTTGGATTTGCCCTTTTATGAGAAATTAGTTGCCGCCATCAAGGAAAACGGCGGCGAAGTGCCCACGAACGTCACTTCCTTAGATACGTTAGAGGACTATCTATGCCAGTAAGTTTTCATGACGTTTCTTTTGTTTATGCCCCGAAGACCCCCTTTTCCTATTGCGCGCTTAAAGACGTATCTTTCGAGGTGAAAGACGGCTCTTTTATCGCCATCGTCGGGAAGACGGGGAGCGGGAAAAGCACCATCGCCCAATTGACTAACGCCCTTTTAACGCCGTCCGAAGGGGAAGTCCAAATCAATGAATTCATCAATTCCTCGCATATCAAGAAGAAGCGGAAGGACATTAAAAAATTAAGGAAAGAAGTGGGCTTGGTTTTCCAATTCCCCGAATATCAGCTCTTTGAAGAGACGGTGGAAAAGGACGTCGCTTTCGGGCCG
>CAVKTU010000005.1:10253-13198 GCA_963659395.1 Holdemanella sp.
TCCTCGAAAGAGGAAGCGCTCAAGAAAGCGCATGAAGCCCTGCTGACGTTAGGGTTAGACGAAAGTTTTTTCGCCCGTTCGCCTTTCGAATTATCCGGTGGCGAAAAAAGGAAGGTGGCTTTAGCGGGTATTTTGGCCATCGAGCCTAAGGTCTTGCTCGTCGATGAGCCGACCAGCGGTCTAGATCCTCGCGCCGCCGAGGAGACGATGGATCTTTTCAAACGCATCAATCGCGAGAAGAAGGTGACGGTCATCTTCGTTAGCCATGATATGGATTTGGTTTTGGAATACGCCGACCGCGTCATCGTCGTCGATAATGGACGCATTCAGAAAAGTTGTGCTCCTCAAGAATTATTCGGTAGCGATTTAAGCGTCTATTCTTTGGATAACCCAAAGGTTTTTGATTTCGCAATGCGCTTAAAAGAGAGGGGTTTTGATATCGATTTTTCGAAATTGCGCACCGTTAACGATTTAGGAAAGGCTATTGCCAATAGGAGCAAGCGATGACAGGGATAGCCTTAGGACGTTACGTTCCCTATGATTCTTTCCTCCACAAGATGGATGTCCGCGCGAAGCTTTTTTGCTATGTCTTGTTGCTGGTGGCGGTCTTTTTGCCCTTTGCTAATTATGCGACTTCTTTCGCCTTTTCCGGGCTATTGGTGGTTTTGACCGTCTTTTTGCTTTGCTTCGCTCACGTTTCCGTCCGTTCGCTCTTTAAATCCTTGGCGAGCTTATGGTTCTTCGTGCTTTTCTTGCTTCTTATTTATATTTTGGTGCCAAGTTCATCTTATACGCATGTGGCTTTTAAGATCGGCGATTTCCCCTTTTATTATGAATCCCTCTTAGAGGCGGCCCGCATCATGCTTCGTTTGGTGCTTATGGTGGCTTTGTCGATGGTTCTGACTTCGAGCAGCAAGCCGTTAGAGCTAACGGCCGCGTTGGAGTGGTATCTATATCCGCTTAAATTAATTGGTTTGCCTTCCCATATCATCGCGATGATCATCACCTTGGCCCTTCGTTTCATCCCCACGATCCTCGATGACGTGGAACGCATCATGAAGGCGCAGGCCTCCCGCGGCGTCGATTTCAAATACGGTGGCATTAAGGCCAAATTCCGCTCACTCGTTTCTTTGGTTATTCCTTTGTTTGCGACCTCCTTAGTGCGTAGCGATGAATTGGCTGACGCGATGGAGGTAAGGGGCTATGATCCCAATGGCAAGCGCACTCGTTATCGGCAAATCCATTTCCATGTTTCGGATGTCTTCTTGATTATCTTCGTCATGGCGGTGCTCGCTCTTTTTATCGCCGTGTCCGCACTGGCTTTCGATCCATTCCTTTCCTTTTGGGGGCTGACGGTTCTATGAATACCTATAAAGCCACCATCAGCTATGATGGCCGTTTGTATAAGGGCTTTCAGAAACAGCCGGGCAAGATGACCATCCAAGGCGAATTAGAACGGACCTTAAGCTATTTGCTAGGCGAGAAGATTTGCATCCATGGGGCGGGTAGGACCGATGCCGGGGTCAGCGCTCTAGGGCAGATAATCTCTTTTAAAAGAAATAAGCCAATCGCGGACTTAAATAAGACTAAATACGCCTGGAATCGCTTATTGCCCACGGACATCTATTGCCGTTTCCTAGAAACGGTGCCCGATGATTTCGATGCGCGCCATAGCGCTATTAAAAAGATATATTCCTATTCTTTCTCCTATCGAGACAGAAATCCGCTTCATCCTTTCGTGGCCCCGCTTCAAGTCAAAGGCTTTGATTATCCGTTGTTCGTCAAAGCGATGGGGATTTACGAGGGGAAACACGATTTTAGGAATTTCACGACGAAGAAAGAAGATAAGGATGCTTTTATCCGTGAGGTCTCTATTCTTTCCATCGAGGAACGAGATGGGATTGTGAAAGTGCGTCTTATGTCGAATGGTTTTATGACCTATATGGTCAGAATGCTTATCGCCTCCGCTTGGAAGGTTGCCATCAAGAAATTTTCTTTGGAATTCTTGCGAAACCATCTCGATGGAGAAGATAGGGACATACTTTCCTTCAAGAGCGATCCCCGAGGACTACTCTTAGAAGAGGTCATTTATGATAAACAAACCGATTGAGCATAATTATCATTGCCATACCTCGCGCTGCGGGCATGCTAGAGGGAGCGACAAGGAATATGTTCTTAACGCCATTAAGGGCGGTTATAAGACCTTAGGCTTTAGCGATCATATTTTCTTACCGGATTTAGAACAACCAGGAATGCGCGGCTCCTTTGAATTGTTGTTAGATTACACAAGCAGCATTCGCGCGCTGGCGGTTAAATATCACGATCAAATATCGATTCATGTGGGTTTTGAGGCGGAATTTTTCCCGGACGATTACCGCGAATATTACGCAAAGCTCCTTAATGATGGGATCGTCGAATATTTGATTATGGGCCAACATCTTTTCTTAAAGGACCATAAAGACATCGTTTGGTATGGATCGTTAGGCGATAAGGCAGAGGCGACTCGTCACTACACCGACGATTTGATTGCCGGCATGAAAAGCGGGCTCTTCCTTTATGTGGCACATCCTGATTTATTTGCCGGTTGGACAAGCGTTTGGGACGAACTTAGCGAAGAATGCGCTAGAGAGATAATCGGCGTCGCTAGAGATCTTAAGATGCCTTTGGAAATTAACATGGGCCCATCGCGTCGGGAAAGACGCGATTATAAGTCAGGGAATTTAACGGGTTTTTACCCTTCCGATCGTTTTTGGGATTTGGTTGCTGAAGCGGGGGTGCCGGTCGTTTATGGAGTCGACGCGCACGCTCCTAATGAATTATTGGAAACGCCATTTGATTGGTTCCGCTCCTTTGCTAAGAAGAAAGGGATAGAGCCTCTTACCAAACTAGATTTGGCGAGAAGAAATTAGCGTCGATTTTGCTTTGCGGTCTTTTTGTCGCATAAT
>CAVKTU010000005.1:13208-22222 GCA_963659395.1 Holdemanella sp.
CTCTTGTTTCGTGTCGTTTGTCCTTTCCGACGATCCTTTCACGGCCTCCTCTTTTATGTTGTCACACTCGGTTCGATAAAGGCGGATGCTTGCCAAATGAAACGATGGAGTCTGATAAAAATGATTCTTGCCTAGAAACGGCGGTTCGTTTATGGCATTAGAGACTGATAAAAGACTATATCACCATTCGGCTGGAGTGCTAAAATATCCCCGATTTTAAGGAGAAACCCATGGGAAGACACTTTGAGGTGCGAGCTGCCGCGATGGCGGCGACCGCCAAAGCCAAAAGCGCGATATATATGCGCGCATCGAAGGAAATTTACGCTGCTGCGAAAAGTGGGATCCCGGACCCGGAAAGCAATCTTGCTTTGCGTAGCGCGATTGAAAAATATCGTAAAACCTGCCCGAGAGACGTCATCGACCGCGCCATTGAGAAAGCCAAAGGCGGAGATGCGGTGGCCTATATTCCTGGCCGCTACGAATTCTTTGGCCCTGGCGGATCGTATGTCATCGTCGATACTTTGACCGATAACGTGAACCGCGCTTTGGTCAATGTGCGGACCATCGTCACCAGGAAAGGCGGCAAGATGGGAAGCGTCGCCTATAACTTCAATTACGCTGCCGTCCTCGATGTCAAAGGCGATGAGGCGAAACGCAATGAAATCGAAGAAGCTTTGATCCTTGGCGATGTCGACGTTCAAAGCGTGACGGAAGAAGAGGGCGAAGTCGAAATCCAATGCACGCCCGCTGATTTTGAGAAAGCCAAAGCGGTCTTAAAAGATTTAGGTATCACCGATTATGACACGGCTGAAGTTACCTTTATTCCAAACCAATATGTTACTTTAGCTCCCGAAGACGTTCAAAAGATGAAGGATATGCTGGCGCAGCTTGACGAATGCGAGGATGTCCAGAACGTCTACCATAACGTCGAAAATATCTAAAACAACTTCAGAAAGAGCAGGACTATCCGGTTTTGCTCTTTTTGTTTGCGGCTTTTTGCGCTTGGCATGAATTTGTCCACGGCCTTCAATATTTTCGTCCGTCAATCGTTACGCGAAGGCCGTATTCCGTTTGATATTTCTTTGAATCAGCCCAATAAGGATACGGCTCTCGCTATGTTGGAAGCCAAAAAAATTGCTAATGATCCAATGGTTCAGGGTTATAAGGATTTGGATGAGCTTTTCGCCGATTTAAAGAAATGACGGAAACGAAGTATATCGTCAAAGCAACAACACAACTCAAAAAGGATTTTAAGTTGGCTATAAAGCGGGGCTTAAAAATCGAATTGTTGGAAGAGGCGACTTCTATAATTGCAATGGGCCAAATGCTTCCTATCGAAAGCAAAGACCATCCATTGACGGGGAATTGGGAGGGATTTCGCGAGTGCCATATCTTGCCCGATTGGTTGCTGGTATATCGCATCGACGACGTGGTGCTGACATTGGTTTTGACTCGAACCTGGACGCATGGCGACTTATTCGGCAAATAACGTTTACCCCAACAGTAACCGTTTGCGTCTTTAAATAAAGACTAGGATAATGGACGACATGAAACATTTAACAATTAATTTTCTCGGCGATTCGATCACCGAAGGGGCGGGAGCCCCTAATCCCGATGCCACTTATTTGGCCGTTTGCGCGAAATTGGCGCACGCTACGGCCGTCAATTATGGCTTAAGTGGCACCCGCATCGCGAGGCAAAAAGTGGCTAGCGATCCCTTCTCGCCCGATGAAGACTTCATTTTAAGGGCCCGTTGGATGAATCCTTGCGATTTCTTGTTTGTCTTTGGAGGCACTAACGATTTCGGCCATGGCGATGCGCCGCTTGGTCAAAGAGGTGATGACACCCCTTGGACTTTTTATGGGGCTCTCCGCGTTTTATGCGAATATCTTCTTAATGCCAAAGGCTTAAAAAAAGAACAGATCTGTTTCATTTTGCCAACCCCTCGGGAAGATCAGGAAAGCCACGCTGGCGATGGTCGTAAGAATTTCGTTAATTGGCCCGATTTGGAAGGATACAAGAAAGTCATTAAGGAAGTTGTTTCTAGTTATGGCATCGATATCTTCGAATCGAGCATCCCGACCCCGCCGCTAGGCGTTCATGGTCCTAGCGAATATTATGTCGATGGGCTTCATCCCAATGAGAAGGGGCATCGTTATTTGGGCGAAGAGCTCTATCGTTATCTAAAAGGAAGAGGTCTGGTCGATTAAAGGCCTTTTTATAGCAAACGTCAGGGATGGACTTTTGAGGCGTCTTTTCGATAGACTTTAATTATTACGAGGATTTCTGAGTGAGATCGTTTAGCTTAAGTAAAATCGAACGCTTTATCGTGTATCCTCTTTTATTAGCGCTTTTCGTGCTCCTTACTTTCTATGATTTGCCGATAACCCAAGCTCTTTACGACAAGCAAAGCGTTTTTGGCATCGTTTTTGAGTTTTTAGGGGAGCAGCCGTTTCAATTCTTCACGGTCGTGGGGGCCATGTTGATGTTCCGCTTACGGGATAAGAGCCGTTTATGGAAGAACATCCTCTTTGGCGTCCTTTTCGCCATTCTCGCCGTCTTCTTCGCTGGATATGGCGGCGGGCAATTCTTTTCTTACGCCAAGGCGCTTGGATGGGGCGAATTATATTGGGCCTTTTTCCTCATATTATTCGTTTATTTAGGCTTAGCGGTCTTATTGGTTTATCGTCTTAAGATCGATGACCCTAAGGCGATGTTCCGTTATGGCTTATGCGTGGTCTTATTATACGTTTTCATATGGCTCGCTATGACAGGGATCAAGACGATTTGGCAACGTCCTCGATGGCGCTATTTGGTGACCACTTCCGACCCCATCGCCGGTTATCATTCGTTTTATGAGCCCTCTCCTAGCTGGCCCTTCCGAAGCACCCACGCCTCTTTCCCTAGCGGCCACACGATGAATGCGGTGGGGGCGTTAGTGATCCCTGCTTTCCTTATATTGATTGGCAAAGTGAATAACCGGGATGCTTTCCTTCTTCGCCTTGGCGTTTATTCATGGTCTCTTTTGACCGCGATATCCCGAATCATCGTCGGTGCTCATTTCGCTAGCGACGTGACGATGGGGTATCTGCTCGGGTTCTTACTTTACGATTTGACATTCTCGGGTCTTTTTGGTTGCCTTCAAAGACGAGATAAGCAGGTTTTTCAAACGGAAAAATAGAGCAAGGGTGCTTGATTGTTGCCATTTTCTTTACAATTTGCCAAAATCTTCTTGCTTCTTTCTTCGCGCCTCTAGATAATATAGCGGCACTGCAAAAGCAGTAAGAAAGAAGAGGAGATAAATATGCAACGTCAAACCACGATTGCGAACGCCAATGGCATCGTCCGCAAATGGTATCTCGTCGATGCCTCTGGCAAGACCCTCGGCCGCCTAGCGACCCAAGTGGCCACCATCTTAATGGGCAAAGACAAACCTAATTACACGCCAAACGCCGATCTTGGCGATTATGTCATCATCATCAACGCCGCCCAAGTGAAGCTTTCGGGCAAAGAAGGCGGGGAGCACAAGAAGAATTATTATAACGTTTCCGGTTATAATGGCGGTCTTCGCACCCGTAGCGCTGGCGTCATGAAGCGCGAATTCCCCGTCGAATTAGTCGAGCGGGCTATCCGCGGAATGATCCCTCATACCCGTTTAGGCAGGGCGATGATGAAGAAATGCTTCGTCTATGCCGATGATAAGCATAAGCAAGAGGCCCAAAAGCCTGTTGTCCTTGAAATCAAATAAGGAGATAAGCAATGGCTAAAGAAACGAAATATTATGGAACTGGCCGCCGCAAAAAATCGATTGCGCGCGTCTATGTGACCTCGGGCAAAGGCAAAATCACCATCAACGACATCGCCGTTGAGAAATATATGCCATATGCCACCCTCGTCCAAAATCTCAAGCAACCATTGGTCTTGACGGGCAACGAGGATAAATATGATGTCTATGCCGAAGTCAAGGGCGGTGGCTTCACCGGCCAGGCGGAAGCGGTGCGTTTAGGCATCAGCCGTGCCCTCTTATTGGCGGGCGTCGACCGTAAAACCCTCAAAGTCGCCGGCATGCTTACGAGAGATGCCCGCGTCAAGGAACGTAAGAAATACGGTCTTAAAGCCGCTCGTAGGGCGCCGCAATTCAGCAAGCGTTAATCGCCTTCTGATCCTGATCAAAGCTCTGGGTTTCCAGGGCTTTTTTATGTGGGACAACAAAAAAACGACCGCTTAGGCGATCGCTAACGTTAATGGTGGTGCCGCCTTCCGGATTCGGACCGAAGACCTACCGCTTACAAGGCGGTTGCTCTACCAGCTGAGCTAAGGCGGCAGCCCCATAATGATGATATCCGCTCCTTTAAAAAGCAACAAAAAACGCCCTCTTGCGAGAGCGGACATTTCTGGTGGGTGTTATTGGGATCGAACCAATGACCTCTTCCGTGTGAAGGAAGCGCTCTCCCACTGAGCCAAACACCCTTAGAATAAAACGCCCCGCTTGGGCGGGGAATACGTTAATTTGGTGGGCCTTAATGGGCTTGAACCATCGACCTTGCGCTTATCAAGCGCACGCTCTAACCAACTGAGCTAAAGGCCCACAACGAACGTTCCTCACGGAAGCGCTCATATAATATACAACTAGGCAAAGGGCCTAGCAAGCGGATTTTCGATTATGCTCGTTTGCGTCAAATGGCGAGGTTATCGCAGTAGGAGCTTAAGAAAGTTCGCAAGAGTTCATAAAAAATTGAAAGTTTATAAATACGTTGTTGTTCTAATCGAGGAGACAACGATTGTGACTGACAGGAATCCGTTTAACATCACTTTCGGGAAAGAACCAAATGAATTAATTTCAAGAAAAACGGAATTGGAGGAAATATACAATTCCCTTTCTTTCGGCGAGGCGAATAATGAAGTCTTTATTATTTCTGGTGTTAGAGGTTGTGGTAAAACGGTTGCCATGACCACCGTTAGCGGTTTTTATAAAAAGCAGGAAAGGTGGCTTGTTATCGATTTAAACCCAGAATACGATTTGCTTGAGCAACTTGCTAGTAAAATCATCGATGAGGGGAAGCTTAAGAAGCTATTCCTCAAAACGGAATTCAATTTTTCTTTTAAAGGTTTTGGCTTTTCTTTAAACGGGGATGTTCCGATTAATAATGTTTCGTCGTTATTAAAAAGGAATTTGAATACCTCAAGAAAAAGTCCGTTAAAGTATTGATGACGATAGACGAAATCTCATCAAATCCGCATACCAAGATATTCGCCCACGAATTCCAGTCGCTTTTACGGGAAGGTTATGCGCTTACCTGATTATGACGGGGCTATATCAAAACGTTTCTTCCTTCGTTAAAGAAAAGAGCCTGACTTTCCTTTGCCGCGCCCCCAAGATTTTCTTAAAGGAATTGAACCTTATGGCTATTTCCAATTTCTATGTCAGGATATTCGGATTAAAAGAAGAGGAAGGGCATAGATTGGCTAAATTCACCAAAGGGTACGCTTACGCATATCAATTGTTGGGAGATATTCTGTTTACGAGCGGCGATTACACCTTGTCGGCGGATAACATAAGCAAATTTGATGAGACCATTTACGAAAGGGCGTATTCCATTATCTATAGCGAGTTCACGCCAAAAGAGAGGGAGATCCTTCTAGCGTCCTTAGAAGACAATGCGAATGGATATATCGTCAATAAAATAGGAATCTCAAAATCGCAGTTGTCTAATTACAAGAAAGTCCTGAATCAAAAAGGACTGATTGAAGATGATGTTAGAGCCACTATTTTGAAATTGCCTAGGTTTAGAGAATCGTTGCTTTTCATGAAGGCCATGGAAGAATAGCGATCCGCAATTCGGGAATAAACGCTCTCCTTAATGTTTGAATGGGGCGAAGAATTTAAAAGCCGCTTGGTGCGTAATCCGCGCGTGTCCAAGCCATGCTTTTGGCACCGGTGAATTCATGGCCTCAGGGTTAAATATCTTGATTGATATAAGGAGCGGCGTTATTATTATTTCGTAAAATTTGCAATCATACTGCAAAAAAACTGAAGGTGTACAATGATAAAAAGATTTATCGGAAAAAATATTGAGGACGCTTTGGAACATTTCCCAGTGGTTTTATTAACGGGCCCTAGGCAAATAGGGAAATCTACCATTTTATATAATTCCTTCTTATCGAAAGGATTCAATTACGTCTCGTTGGATGATTCCTTGGAGCTTATGATGGCCAAATCGGACCCGAGGTCGTTTCTCGAAACGCACGCCGCTCCTCTTATAATTGACGAAGCCCAAAACGCTCCTCAGCTTTTCGCGGAAATCGAACACATCGTGAACGTCGCGAGGCTGGAAAAAGGGAATAAGGCCAGTAATGGCATGTACATACTTTCGGGATCGCAGAGAAGGAAACTCTTGGATGAATCTGAGGAATCGCTATCGGGGCGCGTTGGCATACTCGATATGAGCAATCTTTCGCTCAATGAGATATTGTCCATGGAAAATTCCTCGTTTGATATAGATTTGTCAACGTGCGCGAGAAAATCCCAAAGATATCACATCAGCAGCAAAAAGGCCTTTGAGTACATCGTCAGGGGATTTTTCCCGGTTTTGTATGATGACGCCGATATGAAGACTAAAATGTTTTATTCCTCTTACGTCACCACTTATTTCGAAAAAGACCTAAAAAGCGTCTTGGAAGTAGGAGATGAAGTTAAATTCATTAACTTTTTGCGACTTTTGGCCTCGAATACCGGCGAAGAGCTTGTTTACGACAATTATGCGAAGCAGATAGGCATTTCGACGAACACGGTGAAGAGCTGGGTTTCTGCGCTCGTTAAAACGGCCATTGTATATTTGGTGCAGCCATATAACGAATATTCCATTGCTAAAAGAGTGGTGAAAAGGCCCAAGTTGTATTTCTTTGATACAGGTTTGGCGGCTTATTTATGCGGCGTCGACAGCGCGGAGACGCTTGAGAGAAGCTTTCTCAAAGGTAGGTTCTTCGAAACGTTTATATTCAATGAAATCAGAAAATCGTTCATGAATTGCGGAATTTTTCAAGAACTCCATTATTATCGCGACAGCGATCAAAATGAGATAGACCTCGTTCTTGTGCGCAAGGGGAAGATATCGTGTGTGGAGATTAAGTCGGGGCAGAGCTTCAACGTTTCCGATACGAAAGCCTTTAAGAAACTATTCGCTTCGAAATTAGAGCGCGGCAAGAACGCGATTGTTTGCACTTCCGATAAGGTGTCGGTTCTAAGCGATGGGACGTTACTTTTGCCGATTTCCTCTATTTGAATTGGCATGGGGCGCGTTCATGAATTAGCTTTTCTTGCCTTTATGCAGAATAGCCATGATAAAGAGCAATAAAGCAGAAGGCCTTTACTTTTTTCTCTTATCAATCTTTACTTTTTGTTATTGTAAATATATTTTAAGTAAAGAAATTAGGAGACAGGCGTGCATTCTTATAAGTTATTGGTGAATAAACTCAAGGAAGTCGGTTTAACCAAATCTGACTTAACTACGAAACTCGGCATATCGTCTAGAACTATAGCCAAAATTGCCAAGGGCGAGAAAATCGCGAATCACGTTCTTATCAAGATAGCGGATTTTTTGCATTGCAATCCTAACGATTTATTCAGAATAATTTGCGACAATCACATTCTGCAAATTCTGCGCGAGGAAAAAGAAGCCAAGATTTTAGGCGGACTTTACCATGAATTACAAGTCGGAATGACTTATAACTCCAACCACATCGAAGGTTCTAAGCTGACTGAAGATCAGACGAGGTTAATTTTCGAAACGAGAACGATTGACGGCGGCAACGGGATTCCTGTTGACGATGTTATCGAAACCAGTAATCACTTTCGCGCAATTGATTACGTGATCGATAAGGCATTAGAGCCTTTGAGCGAAGAGATAATCAAACATCTGCATTTGATATTAAAACAGGGAACTAAGGATTCTTCTCACGAATGGTTTGCCGCAGGCAATTATAAGAAACGGACAAACGCCGTCGGAGAAAAGGAAACTTGCCAGCCAAGCGAGGTTCCAAAGGCTATGAACGAACTCGTAACGAATTTTAATTCTAAAAGCAGCATAACAATCGACGACGTTATTGAATTTCATGCCGACTTTGAATATATTCACCCATTTCAAGACGGAAACGGTAGGGTTGGCAGATTGATCTCCTTGAAAGAGTGCCTTAGGTTCAATATCGTTCCTTTCCTTATAGAGGACGCCAAAAAGCCTTTCTATTATCGCGGCCTTGCGAATTGGAGACAAGAAAAGGGCTGGCTCATAGACGTTTGCCTTGATGGGCAAGACGCATTCAAAAGAATTCTAAAAATTCTGGATATTCAAGAAGGATGAAATCTACAATCGTCGGCATAGAACATCTACAATCGTCGGCTTGAAATATCTACAATCGTCGGCATAGAACATCTACAATCGTCGGCTTTCTCTTTCAAATCGTGCATAATTGCGGTAAAATATCGTAGCCAGAAGGAGTGTGGAAATGAGCGGGTATCGAGCAAGGATCGCAGATGAAATTCTGAAAAGAAAACTTCAAACGACTGGTGCCGTGGTGATCGAAGGACCAAAGTGGTGTGGGAAAACGACGACCGCTGAGCAGGTTGCCAAAAGCGTTCTTTATGTCGACGATCCCGAGAAGAAAGACGAGAACATCGCCATGTCGAATCTTAGTCCAAAACTTCTTTTAAAAGGCGATTCGCCTAGGCTTCTTGATGAATGGCAGCTTGCCCCAAAACTCTGGGATGCCGTGCGTTTCGCCGTTGATCATCGAGAAGGGGCCGGGCATTTTATTTTAACCGGCTCTTCGACGCCTGTTGATTCAAATGAGAGGTCTCACTCTGGGACGGGGCGCTTTTCTTGGCTCACTATGCGCCCAATGTCCCTGTTTGAGTCGGGAGACTCGACGGGGGAGGTCAGTTTGGGAGATCTTTTTAGGGGAAACGAAGACATTTCTGGCGTCTCGTCTTTAGACATTGAACGTTTGGCTTTCCTTAT
>CAVKTU010000006.1:0-918 GCA_963659395.1 Holdemanella sp.
ACGTATTTTCGAAACGGGAAACGCCACCAGGAACCTCTTAATTCAGACGGGGATGGGGGAGCATTCCGCTCGTTATGCTCATTTCGCCAATTATTTAAATGGTTTAGGCTTTAACGTCTATGTTTTAGACGCGGTGGGCCAAGGGCTTAACGCTCCGCAGATTGAGGACCAAGAAAAGTGGTTTAAAGGAGCCTTTGATAAAAACGTTGAGGCGATCCATCTAAAAATAGAAGATATAAAGAAAAATGGCTTGCCTACTTCCTTGATGGGACATTCGATGGGGTCTTTTATGACGCAACGTTTCTTGGAATTATATCCGAGAACCCTCGATTCGGTGGTTATCTGCGGATCCAATGGACCCGTTAAGGTGAAGATGACCTTCGCTTATATGTTGGCTCACATCATCGTTAATAAGAAAAACTGGGATAAGCATAATCCCTTCCTTGAAAAAGCGGGCCTTGGGCCTTTCGTTAAAGCCATCAAAGAACGAGATGATGAACTTGATTGGCTATCGAGGAACAAGGAAAACGTCGATGAATATCGCCATGACCCATATTGCGGGGCGCCTACGACTTCTGGGTTCTGGCACGAATTCATCTATGGCCTTAAAGAGCTTTATCGCAAAAAATGGCTGAAGCGGATTTCCAAAGATGAGAGGATCCTTATCGTCTCGGGAGAAGAAGATCCAGTCGGCGAAATGGGCAAAGGTCCTCGCCGATTAGCCAAGATGTATCGTCAACTAGGCGTGAAGAACGTGGACATCATCATGTACCCGCGCCTTAGGCACGAAATCCTCAACGAAAAAGAAAAAGATACGGTGTACCAAAATATTTCTGATTTCCTTCTAAAGAAGGGGTCTTAATCACCTAACCACGTTCGATTCTTGGCCAACAACCTTTTTTAATGGATATAATAAGG
>CAVKTU010000006.1:928-20767 GCA_963659395.1 Holdemanella sp.
CCTCAACAGATAATAAAAAAACAAGATACACGCTAGGTTTTTTAGCAATTGTACTTTTCTTTTTGGGGGCGGCGACCTTTTTTGTCAGCACCCGTTTCTTGCTTCCGGTTGAAAAAGATGGGATCGACGATCTGACTTTTTATTTATGGGCCGTGGGGCTTCTCCTTCTTTCAATCGGCGTTTATTGCTTTTATCGCAAACACTGTTATCAAACGATTAGGCCGTGGCCGTATGTGGTGGTCTTGTCGGTCTTTTTGACGATATCCATATTAAGTATCTTGCTTTTTACTTCTTATAGCGAGGAAAGTGGCGAATATATCGCTTCTTGGTCGATGAAGATTCGTATGGTCGTGCACGTTATTCTTTCCTTTTTGACCATTTTTAATTTCGTGGTTATTTGTCCCTCTCTTTCAAGGGGCGCTAGAGTCTATAACATTCTTTATTTTGTGATTTCGGTAGTGGTCCTAGTTTCCGTTATCTATAGCTATGTGGCCGAATGGGGGATGTATACCGCTCTATTTTCTGGAGATAGCGAGTTGGTCCACGCGCCAGAGTGCAGAAGCTTTACTTCCAATCGGAATATTTACGGATTTTTGCTTTTCGTTGGCATGGTAAGCGAGATGTTTTTGATGTTCTCGGATCGCCGTTTCTATCATTGGCTTTTTGTTTTCTTGTATTATTCGAACATTGTTTTCGCCGGTTCGAAAACATGCATGGTTATAGGACTTTTCATGATTTTGTCCTTCACCATTTATTTCTTTGTCATTTTGGTAAGAAAGCATTGGATCAAAGCGAGCATCCCTTTGGCGGTGCTTTTGCTTTTGCACGCTTTCGTGCTCATCTTCCTTTTCGTCGATTTCGGTGAGCCCTTCAATAAGCTGCATGTTTTCTTCTCTGAGGCCTTTTCCGAGGGGAAGGAGATGGGGCTAAGTACCTTTCCCGCTCGTTTTGAGCATATAGAAACGGCTTTTTCCTTGGTTTCGACCTCGCCTAGGACGTTATGGATGGGGTTTGGGAATATCAATGGGACGGCCGTTTATTTTTTCCACCGTGGCGATGTGGCTAAGCAATTTGCCCTTGATGCCACGATTGCCTTGATATTGTTGGAAGGTGGGATAATGGGGCTAGTTTTCTCCGCCATCGCGTGGATTTATTTGCTTGTCATCATCATTCTTTCCTTCGTTCATAAGAACAAAAAAGCGATGTTGTATCTTCTTTTCTATATCTGCAGTCTGACTCGTTCTTTCATGGAGATCACCGACCTTATGTATTTGAATTGGTCGAGCATGGCGCTATATGGGATGGTCTTGATTCCAGCTTTGTCGGCGTTACGCCATCAAAAAGTGATGTCCAAACATCCCGAAAGTAATGCAGTTGGCGTCGATAAGGATAACGAAAAAAGCCAAAAACCATGCAAAACCCCATCTAATATCTCCACGGTGCTGGTCTTTACCTTTCCGATTTTCGTCTCTTTGCTTAGCATTTTCCCTTATGTTTATTCCTTGACTGGAAATGAGTTCTTTAATGATTTTTGGAACATGGGAGCCTTGCTTATCCTCTATTGCTCGGTGACGCTAAGCCTGTATTTATGTTTGTTTTATCGTCGCGATAAGAGTCCTTTCCGCTATGCGGTTTTCATGGTTTATTCACTCGTTGATATCATTCTCGTCAGCGTCGGTTTGATTTTTGCGCCAGGGGAGGGGGCGCTATGGTTCGCCATAGGGGGCGTGGCCATTTTAGTGGTGTTAGCTAGCTCAGCCCATGTCTTGGAGGCTTTGCGGGGCCAATGGCCACATGCCTTATATTTCCTTTTATGGAGTGCGTTCTTCGTTTGCGGTTTTTATGCGATAGGCTGTTCCTTCGCCACCATGGTGAATGTCTATGCCATATTGGGCGTGATTGCCATAATCTTGATTTTTGCGATCCTCCATTCCTATTTCTTGGATTTTTGGTGCTTCCCGATTTTCGGCGGCTTCTTTGATTATCTCGACGCCCATTTCTTGCCTTGGGTCGATAAAGCCGCTTCCCTTCGCTATATTAGGAAAATGCGCTGACCGTCGCTAGTTTTGGCGTATACTTGTTAAGATGAATCGGAATCAGGCTAAAACATCCATTTCCCTTGGCATTGCTTTCAATTACATACGTATCGCCGTCTTTTTGGCCGTATCTCTTTTTTATCCCCCTTTTGTTTTGTCGCACGTTCATGAGGTCAATAACGGCATACTGACCTTTGCCGTATCCCTTTTGCAAGTCATCACCCTCATATCTTTGGGGATGGAAAATTCCTATGTCCATTTCGCCACGCAAAAAGAGAAAGAAGGGCGTGAAAAGCTTTCATCAATCAACGGGACGTATCTTATTTTGTTCGGAATTATAGGGTTAGCGATAATCCTATGCGGCATGGCGGCCGCCTTATTATATCGTTATCAGGTTTTCACCATTCAAGAGGTTCCTTCCTCATCCTATAACTTGGTGTTTTGGGTGATTTTGATTATCTCCTTTTCGACGGGGATTGATTTCTTCTTGTCCTTTTTCGCCTGGTTTGAGGTTTTCCGCAACCGCTTCTTGCATCATCAAATCACTTTGATCGCCGCCAAGCTTTTGACGGTGGCCTTTGCCATGCTTGCCTTGCATTTTGGCGAAGGGATCCTTTGGGTGGCGCTTATCATGCTGATGGTGCAGACCGCTTACGGATTGGTGAATTTATTTTTCTCCCTCAAAATTTTGAAAATGCCCATTTCTTTTGCTGAACCAACGGAAATTAAGCGTGATTTGCAGGAGATTTTTCGTTTTTCGATTTTCATTTTCTTGGTTATCGCCGTTTCCCAAATCGAAAACAATTCGGGCAAAATCATCCTTTCTATGACTCTAGGGGCGGGGGATGTGACAGTCTTTTCTTATGGTTTGGAATTTTATACGTACGCGGCCTTGCTATCGAAAGGGGTAAGCGATACCTGCGCCCCGAAGATCAATGCGCTCTATATCGAAGGGAAAAGAGATGAAATCAAGAAGACGTTTTTGCGCGCTTCCTTCCTGCAAATGAGCGTGCTCATTCTTCTAATTGGCGGTTTTGCTTTGGCGGGCGGCGATTTCCTATTGGCGTGGTTAGGGAACAAGGTTCTTTCAAATGAGCGTTTGCTTCAAATATACATCATCGCTTTATCTTCGCTCTTATTATGGCTCATTCCTCTAACCGAAAGCGTGGGACTTGAGGTCCAGCGCGTCGAAAGCAAACATAAGCCCTTAGCCATCATCCTTTTCGTCTTGGCTGTAATCAGCCTTATTCCCTCCGTACTGCTTTCTCTCTATCTGCCTAATGAATACCGCATTTACGGTCCTCTTATCGGGTCGGCGCTCTTTGTGGTGGTTGGCTTCTGGGTTATCTCCAATATTTTCTATAAGAAGAAGTTCGCTTTGCCAATTGGGCGTTATTTCCTTTCTCTTGGGGCGCTTCTCCTATTGGCGGGTTCGCTTTTTGCCGCTTTATTCTCCCTTTTTTATTTTCTGTTGCCGCTCGATGGTCTTGACGCATGGGTGAGATTCCTTATCAAGGGAGGAAGTTTTGCTTTGTCCTTCGGCCTCCTATATTTCCTTCTTTTCTATAAGAAGATCAAGCAAGAACGCCAAAAGAAGGCCGTTGTATAGACAAGTATGGTGATGGTATTTTCTTTCCTTAAAGTCATTACGATTTGCTGATTGTCTTCATATGTTCTTTTCGTTGCGATTTTTGGCAAAAAAGACAATTTTTATCCTTTTGGAAGCGGTGCCAATCGATTTAAAGACAAAAAAGAACAATTTCATCTCATTTTAAACAAGAGGCATTGAACGCATTTTGTTTTAATGCAATTACATAAAGGAGTGACTATGCGAAACAAAGGGCTCTCTCTACTTCTTCTTTCTTTCACAACTTTGTCGATCGGGCTTTCATTATCGGATGGCCTTGCTTCGGTTAAAGCGGTGGCTGACGAAACCTCTTCTTTGCCGGAAGGTTGGAGCGTTGAAACGCTCGATGATAGCGGCACCAACCCTGTTACTTCCGCATATCTTACCGCTTCGGCGTATAACGATTCGGTCAAAGGCAATTCTTTGAAGCTTTCTCGTCGTGTCTCCGCCTATCAATTATTGGCGACGAGCGATTATTTCACCGCCTCAGCCGATACGTATTATAAAATGGAATTCTCCTTCCGCACCGAATGCTTGAATGACGATGAGAACGTTTTCGCTGTTACTGTTTTGGAGAAATTGGCGGATGGTTCCATCTTATCAAGCGAAGTCAGCCGTTTAACCGGCAGGCATTCCGTCTGGGAAGCGACTAGCGGCTATTACAGCACTTCCGAGGATTGCCAAAGCTTAGCGGTGCGGGTGTCTGCTTCGGGATACGGTGATTTCTTCGTGACCGATATGACGTTAAAAGGCCGTCCTTCTCCCGCTATGAGTTTGATGAATTTTGCGATGACGGATGTGGAAGATGATCGAACATCTTGCACAAGGCTCAAACCGAGCGGGTTGACTGACGATTGCTATGCTGGCGAGAAGGCGCTTAAGCTTTCAGATAATGGCTTTTTCATGAAATTGGGCTTCCTTCCGGTAGGCTTCTATAATCTTAAGTTCAAATACAAACACTCCGCGGAAGCTGGTAGCTTCGGCAGAATACGTTTAGATAATGTCAGCGTGGATGGTACTAGGCTTTACTACGCCGACGGCGTGCCAAGCAACGACACAAACGGGGAATGGGCCGAATATAAGTATCGTTTTCAAAAGAGCGCCACTGTTTCATGCGACATCTCGTGGATGGAGATGTTCTTTTACGGAACATACATCATCGATGAACTAGGAATTTACGATAGCGAAGGCTATAACTACATCCCCGATGGCTCCTTTGAAGGTTATGATTTACCAGGAATTAGTCTAGAAGGCAATGTCGGCATCGCAAAGAACGGCGATGGTTCTTTGAATTACGCTGGTTGCTATGGAACGTTTAATGGCAACGCGTCGCCAAAGATCGTTTATGACGCTACGACAATGAACTTAGAAGCGGGGCAAACGTACACCCTTTCATATGAGTGCCGTAACGGCTATGGAAGCAATTTTGGAAGCGCGACTTATGGCACGAGCAAATTGGTGAATTCGGTCGCCAATAAAGAAACTTGGACGAGCACAAGCGTCGATTTCGTGGCTATCGAAGGCGCCTCCCTTTCTTTCTCGTTAGGCGATGGCTGGGGAGAACGCCTTGGCTATCTTAAAGATATTTCGGTCAAAGATTCGGCGGGCAATGAATGCCTTGTATCTTATCCTAAGGAACACGTCACCGACGAATCGGAAATCGGCGAAAATATCTTCCCCTATGGGAAATTTGATTACACTTTCCCCGATCCCGATCCATCTTCTAGTTCCTCTGAGGATTCCTATTCTGGCGAGACGCGCTCTGAGGAGGAAAGCTCTTCTTCGATTTGGTCTTCCTCACAAGGCGATTCCTCATCGCCTTCAAGCCAAAAAGATGGTTCTAGCGATAGTTCTACCGATGCGATGGTGAATGCCACGCTGACGATCAGCATCGTCTTAGCGGTTCTTGCGGCCGGTGGCTTGATCACTTCGATAGCGTTATTGATAAAGGGGAAGAAACATGCCAAATAAAAGTGGTCTTGCTTGTCTTTTCCTCTCCTTGCTTATTCCTTTTTCCATAGGCAGTTCGATACACGAAGCCAAAGCGGAAGGTGACGAGAATTCCGCTGGGCTTAAGCTTTATCAAATCGCTAGCCCCGCGTGCTTTCACACCGTTTTGCAAGAAAAATACATTCAAGGCGGCAATCATTCGGTGCAGCTTTTCGCTCAAGCCAACGCGGAGATTTCTAGACCTGATGCTTTGAAGTTTGAATGGGATGCGACAAACATAAAAAGCACTGCAAAACCCACCTATTATTTCACCATTTCTGAAAACGAGGACCTTTCTAACGGCCGCACTTACCAAACTAACGATAACTGCGTTCGCGTCTATAACCTGAAATTGGCCACTCGTTATTATTACCAGGTTACGACTAAATACGGCGGCACGAAGTCGGAAAGCGAGATCCTTCATTTCTCAACGGAGCAAAGCATTTTCCGTAACCTCAATATCGATGGCGTTATAAACGCTCGCGATTTGGGCGGTTGGCGCAATAGCGAAGGGAAATTCATGGTGAAGCAGGGGATGCTTTTCCGTAGTGGTCCCTTCAACGCTTCTAGTTCCTCGAGGTATCAAAGAACCATCACTAGCGACGGTTTAAAAGAAACCTCGTATTTAGGGATCAAGACGGAAATTGATTTACGGCTCGTCGACAATGGCGAGACGGGCGGAATCACTACCAGCCCGCTTGGTAGCTCCGTCAAATACGTTTCTGCTCCGTTAGATTGGAATATCCCCGATAAAGCCTTGACGTTACCGGAAAACATCGCTTCCATTAAAACGATTTTCGAAACGCTGGGGAACAAAGATAATTACCCCATTGATTTCCATTGCACAGCCGGAGCCGATCGGACAGGCATGATTGCCTTCTTGATCAATGGACTTATGGGCGTTTCTGAAGCCGATCTTTATCGAGATTATCAATTCACGAATTTTGCTAACGTCGGCTATATTCGTTATAGGACCACCATCTCCAATTCCTGGGTGAAGACGATTAAGAATCAAACGGGTTTAACGCTTCAAGATAAGATCGTCAGCTTGCTTCGCTCTTTCGGAATATCGTTAGAGAATCTGTCCAATTTGTATTGGATCATGCAAGAGGAGGGCTATCGTCCATAATGAAAGCATTATTATCCTTATTAGCGATCGGCGTCCTTTTCTCCGCCGGAGCAAGAGAAAGCGTTAATCCTATTTTTACGCCTAAAAAAGAGAAAGCCGATACCTTAAAAATCGGAAAATCCACGCAAAGCGGGGGCATTTATAGTTTCGAAGAGGAAGATGGATGGACCTTTTCGGAAGAAGGGACGGCCAGCTATAGCGAAGATACTTGTTATGATGGCAAGCAATCCTTGTACGTCGTTCGTTCGAATACCGATTCCTATTTTTATGCCACCAACAAAACGCCGTTCCTAATCGAGGCGACGAAGCGTTACCGCATCGGCTTTTATTACAAGAGCCAATATTCTTATGGCGTGTCCATCTCGATGAACATCACTACTTACGATGAATCTGGAGAGACAATCAGGACGATTGAAGGCGGCAGCATGAAGCTTAACGCCGATTCGTTATCGAAGGATTGGAGCGAATTCTTTATTGAATTCCAAGCCAAAAACAACGCTGCCAGTGCCACGATGACCATCATCGTCAAATACGGCAAAGCAGACGTCTATATCGACAAGGCCTTTTGCGCGGCGACTGGCGATGACGTATATGATGAAACTTTCTCCACCCCGAAAGAAGACGGATCCTTAATGAATTGGGATTTCGACGGCGCTTCCCTTACGGAAGAGGGGACTTTGGCGATCGCTAACGACGGTTCGGCCAAGACGGTTTGGAAACGTTTCCTCAGCGGTTATGGCTATACCTTCACTTTCGATGCCAAAGGCGATAACAACACCAAAGGGAAGGTCCGTTTCGAATTCTTCGATTCTTCGAACGTTTCCGTTCAAACGGTTGAAAAAGAATACGATTTAACCGACGAATTCCTCACCAAAAGCGTGGAAGTCACGGTCAAACGCGGCGTTAAGGCGCATATCATTTTCTTAAATAATTCCGGTTCGACGATTTATATCGATAACGTTCATGCGGTCAAAAGCTATTCTCCTAACGATGAGGCGGGCTGGACGGGGCAATGGATCACCTATCCCGATAAAGACGTCACCGCCGATGCCGCTTATCAAAATAGGTGGTACCGCAAGAAATTCAATATCAGCGAGCCCGTGGCCTCCGCTAGTTTGCAAGTGACGGCTGACGACGTCCGTTATCCCTACATTAACGGACATTCGTTCGGTCGTGGCGGCGCCTGGTCAACGCCCAGCGTCATTGATATCACGGAATATCTTACCGAAGGGGACAATGTCTTCGCCGCCCGTGTCTATAACGGCTCTTATTATTCGGGTCTCTTATTCGAAATCACGATCATCACCGAAAGCGGTCGCACCCTCTCCGTTTATTCGGATTCCGAGACCCTATCCTCCAAAGAAGCGGGCCCAATTACGGGCGAAACCCTTTCTAACGAGGATTTGAGCTGGACGCTTCTTTCTTATGATGATTCCTCATGGGTGAATACCTATGTCATCGGTCAAGTCGGCTGCATGCCTTGGGGTTCGATACCCTTCATTTCATCGGCTTCGACGGCCCCCGAATTGGAAGTCATCGACGTCAAAATGCCTTCAGAGGTGAAATTAGGCGATTCCATGGATTTCGAAATCACCTGGAAGCCACTTAAAGCCATCGAGAAACCGATTTCCATCTCCGCTTCATTCTGGGGCAAATATTCTAGCGACGTCGACGAATCAGATCCCGCTAAATCGGTATTGACGCAAGTCTCGGGCCCTGAGATAACCTCATGGGAGGAAAATGAAACAGTAACCATCGGTTATAGGATCGATGTGCCCGATTTCATCGAAGCGGGCTCCTATATGCTCCAACTCGATACCGATGCCATCAGTATCGTCAACAATCCTGACTACAGCAACAATAAGTTGCGTGGCCATTATGTGAAGTTCTTAGAGACCGAAATCGAGATCGAGCAAGTTAGCATCGTCCGGGAGAAGAGCCTCACGAAAGTCCGTATCGGGGATGAGGATTATGCGCCATATCTCTTTATGCAAAGCGATGGTTTAAAGTATTTCAAGCCTTCCTATGCGCAAAATCTCTACAATTCCGGCATGCGCCTCTTCTCGGTCGGCAACAACAAAGTAGTCGATACGATTACGGGCGAATCGACTTGGACGGGCGATAACGAATATAATTTCGAACCGTTCGACGAGACGATCTATACGACTTTGTCTGGTGCGCCCAAGGCCAAGCTCTTGGTTATGGTAAGTTGCGATCCGCCGTCTTGGTGGCTTAACAAATACCCCGAGGAAAGGGCGCTTAGCGCCAAAGGCGGAACGGATTCTGTTTCCTATGCGTCCAAGAAATGGGTGACGGATGTTTGCGCTTATTTGCGGGCAGTCCTCGAACACATGAAATCGATGCCTTATGCTGCCCATATCTTCGCCGTCAAATTCGCCCAAGGCTCCACCTATGAGTGGCAAGAATACGGCATGGAACTGGGGAATTGCAGCGATTTTTCGAAAATCGCCCAAAAAGAATGGCGTATTTACCTCAAGAACCGATATCAAACCAACAGCGCTCTCCAAGCGGCGTGGGGCGATGCTACGGTGACCTTCGAAAACGCTACGATACCCTCTTACGGGGAAAGGGAATCATCCTCATACGTCTCCCTTTTGGATGGCGTTAAGCAAAGGAGCGTTTTGGATTATCAGGATTTCAAAGCCTATAACGTCACCAATTCGATCTTGGCTTTCTCTAGCGTCGTTAAAGAGGTATCCGGCGGCAAGTGGCTCGCCGGCACTTACCAAGGTTACATCACGAACGCGCTTACATACGAATCTAGCGGCATCGCCAACAACGAATTTGCCCGCTTGTTAGAGCCGAATAGCCCCTGCGACTTCTTCTGCGGACCTGTCTCCTATATGACTAGGCAAACGGGGTATAGCAATTCGCCGATGCAGGCGGCCACCTCTATCGTCAACGCCGGCAAATTGTGCTTGGTGGAATTCGACGAAAGAACGGTGAAGGTCGATATGCCTGACCAATCGCCATCAACGATGGACGAGTGGGGGAAGACCTATACCTTGGAAGATACCATCAACGTCATGAAGCGCGATGTCGGCAACACCATCATATCAGGCTATGGCGCTTGGATATACGACATGACGGGCGGCTGGTATGACGACGACGAGATCTATAACCTCGTTTCCTTAACGATGGCCGAATGGTCTTACGCCATGGAGCATCAGGATAACGAGAATAATCGTGAGGTGGCCTTCGTGATCGAAGATAAGATGCCAAGCGATTACGCCTATAATTTCGGCGGCTCCTATAGCGCTCTCGAAGTCAATCTCGGGCGGCAAAAGGAAGATTTGGCGGCCATTGGCGCTGGTTATGATATGTATTTGGCTAGCGACTTCAAGAAGGGCTTGTCGAAAGACTATAAGCTATACATCTTCGTCGGCAACCGTTTCGACCAGGAAACGATCGACGGCATCAATAAGGAATGCAAGAAAGACGATAAAGCGGTCCTTTGGATCGGCACGCCGGGCATCTATGGCCAAGACGGCTCGATGAATGCCGGCAACATCTCCTCCTTGATCGATATGGATGTCTCGCTGGTGTCAGGCAACGTCTATACCGCCGTGACGATTGATGAAGATAATGAAGACGCTTTGACGGGCGGCGCCCGCGGCATCACCTATGGGAAGGGCGAAATTCTCGAGGTGAACCCAGTGGCTTCCGTCGTCGATTCTAACGCCGTCTCGTTAGGACATATCAAAAATAGCGATTACGTTGGTTTGGCTTATAAAGAAGTCACGAACGAGAATGGGTCATATTTGTCCGTCTTCTCTAGTTTCGGGCATGTTCCCGCTCAAGTTTTAAGAAACATCATGAAGAGGGTTGGCGCCCACGTTTATGACGAATCCTTCTCGGATGTTGTCTTCTCTTCTAACGGATATTTATGCATTGATTCGCCATATGGCGGCGATAGGACAATCTATTTGCCTAAGAAATACGATGTCTATGATGTTTATAACCAAACGCTTGTGGCGCAGGATGTCGATCGATTCGATATCACCTTCGAAGCGAAGAACACCTATCTCTTCCGTTTGATGGATGCCAATACATATGGAAAAGACGATCCTTTACCTGAACCAACGCCCGATGGCAAAATGATTTCCGATGCTCTTGTGACATCTATCATTCTAACGACAATCGGGACGATAGTGGTGGTAGCAACGGCAGCGGTTTTAGCGGTTGCCGTCTATATAAACAAGTCGAAAAGGGCGAAAAGAAAGGAATAACTTCTATGAAAAAAGCGAAATTTGTTTTGTTGGCCGTGACGGCCCTAACGCTCGCAGGATGCGGCGTAGAAGAAGGCGGTGGCGGTGACGCTTCTAAGACGATTACCTTCCAAATCTTTGCTGGTGGTTATGGCACGGCGCCGTGGAGAAAGGCTTTGGAAAAATTCGAAGCCGATCACCCCGAATATGATCTTGTCGTCAATATGGACAACAACGTGAACACGGCCTTCGAAGACCGTTGGATGAATGGAAATCCGCCCGATTTCGTGTTCTTCGATGGCACTATCAGCACTAATACTTGGCTCAAGGAAGGGCTTATATATGACCTTTCTGACTGGCTTAAGACGGCTAAAGTTGCGGGTGAAAACACCCTCATCAAAGAGAAGGTCAACGAAGCCTATTTCCGTAAATACACCGACACGGATAACAACACGATAACCTATGGCGCTCCATTGATTCTTAACGCTTATGGCATGTGGTATGACCAGGCCCTTTTCGATGAAAAAGGATGGTCGTTCCCGAGTAATTATTCAGAACTTAAGACTTTTTCTGACAATGCGACTACGGATATCAAAACGCTTATCTATCCGGGCGTATATAGCGGCTATCTCGTTCAGGGAATGCTCGTGCCCGCTTTCGCGGAATATGGCGACACCTTCTTTGACCGCGTGATGAATTGCCGTGATGCCGATGTGTATGAATCGAGCGAATTTAAGGAAGTCTTGAACCGCTTCAACGAATTCATCGGTCAATCTGATAATGTCGTGGCCGATTGCTTGTCCATGGATCATACGGCGAGCCAGCAAGAATGGCTGCAACATAAAGCGGCGATGATTCCTAACGGCTTATGGCTTCGCTCGGAAATGTCCAAACTCGACGCTATCCCCGATGGTTTCGAAATGCGTTATGCCCCGTCCCCTTTAGTAAAGGAGCAACAAACCATCGTTACCACATCCGTCACTTGCGGCGTGGCCAAAGAAGCCAAAAACAAGGAAGGCGCTTTGGAATTCATGACGTATCTATATACTGATGAGGTGCTTAAGGAATTCGTTTACGCTTCCGATTCTCCTTCGGTGGCTGAACTTGATTTGACGGGCGATACGAAGGTGACAGATGTCAACAAATACGTACAATCTGTCTTCAATGACCCTAGTTACAAACACAAGGGCAACGATGGCAGTTGGGGAGGTGTCGATACCGCCATCAACGCCGCCGTCAATAGCTTAGTCAAAAAGACAACGACGGTTGATGAGGCGTGTGCCAGCATTAAAGCGGCCGCCGTCAAAGAAATCGCCGATCGGTAATCTCCATGAATTTGGCTCTTGGCCACCGGCCTACGAAAAAAGTCCGAGTCGATAAAAGCAAAGTCGCCTTTGCCGCTATCTTTTGCTTATTGCCTTTCGTCCTTTATATCATTTTCTGCGTATATCCGATTATCCAATCCATTTTCGATTCGTTTACCAATTGGAGGGGATATGTGCGAAAGGACTTTATTGGCCTACAGAATTACGAGGAAGTCTTGCATGACCCCGTCTTTTGGAAGGCTTTTGGCAATGATTTCGCGATTACGGGGATCAAAGAGGTTTTGATTATTGTTCTCACGATCCTCTTTGCCGTTGGCTTAACCAGGTTCCGCTTGAAAACGGGAGAGGTCATCACCTATAAATTCATTTTCTATATCCCTAATATTCTTTCGGTGGTCATTATCGGCTCTTTATGGCGTTTCATCTTTATGAGCGGAGACAGCGGTCTCCTTAACGCTGTCATCGGACTCTTTAATGGCCAACCGATCGATTGGCTCACCGATTTCCCTCTTTGGTGCATCGGCTTCGTTGCTTCTTGGTGCGGCGTAGGGCTCTTTATGATCACGATGATATCGGCGATCAATCAGATACCGCTAGAATTATACGAAGCGGCGGAGATTGACGGCGCCTCATCCTGGCAACAACTTATTCATATCACGATGCCAGCCGTTTGGCTCCAAGTGACCTTCATGGTTGTTTCTATCCTTTATCAATCTCTAGGCGGAAACTTTGGCATCGTGAACGTTTTCACGCCCAATGGCGGCGTCGACAATAATTCGATGGTCATGGGCTTATACGTTTATATCTATGGCACAAGCGGTGGCCGTGTGGCTTTCTCTTACGCCGCGGCGCTCGTGATGCTAGTGCTTACCGCCGCCATCTCTTTGGGCGTTAAAGCGCTGATGAATACTTTCGGGAGGCGCTTCTATGAATAACAATAATCTATCTTTGTCGCATAGACGCGCCACCGAATCCAAAAGCGAGATCATCTCCCGTTGGGTTATCCGTGTTTTCCTTGTTCTTTGGTCGGCGTTAATCATCTTTCCGCTTATATGGGCTATTTTGACTTCCTTTAAGAGTCAGAAGGAATTTATGGCCGGCGCCTTCCTTTGGCCGCAGGAATTCCTCATCTCCAATTACGTCCAAGCGTGGAATGAAGCGGAATTCTCGCGTTATTTCTTTAATTCCGTCGTCTTATCGGCAGGCACTGTCTTCTTGACTGTCTTAATCACTCTAGGATCAAGCTACGTCATCGCCAAATACCGCTTCAAATTGTTCCGCTTCCTGGATCATTTTTACGCTTTGTTCATGATGGTGCCGCAGCTATTGCTCCTTATCCCCCTTTTGAAGTTCTGCCAGAAACTCCATATGACCGATGGCGCGATGGTCATCCCGTCCTTGATGCTTCTTAACGCCCTTCAAGGCATGCCGTTTTACATTTTCTTGACCCTTCCTTTCATGAGGGGCCTTAATAACGATATCCTTGAAGCGGCGGAGATCGATGGCGCCAATGAATTCCAGCGCTTCTTCCGCATCGTCTTGCCGATGGTAAAACCGCCGTTATTCATCGTTTGCCTGCTTAGCTTCGCCGGCATTTGGAACGAATACGTGATGTCTATCACCTTCATCAAAGACCCGACTTATTACACCTTGTCGGCCGGCTTAAACAATTTGATGAATGATTCAACGGTGGGGACGGGCGTTAAATTCGCCGCTCTTATCATCACGATGATTCCGATTATTATCGTCTATGCCTTCTTCCAAAGGCCTTTGCAAAACGGCTTGTCCGCTTCCGATGGCGTCAAAGGGTAAAAAGACGATTATACTTGCAGATCCCTATTGTTTTTCTACTAAATCAAAATTGATAAGCGCTTCTTGCTTTTGTTTTTTGCGGTATTGAAGCGGCGAGCAACCATTCTTTTCGCGGAAGGTTTTAATGAAAGTGGAGAGGGAATTATATCCGCATTCAGCGGAGATGGTGAGCACGCTTTTATCGGTGGCTTCCAATAATTCGCGCGCATAATTCATGCGGACGTTAATAAGATAATCGACTAAAGAGATGCCCATGAAATTCTTGAAGACCGTTCCGACTTGGGAATGGGAATAATTCGTGGAGGAAACGATGTCGTTAACCCTTTGGGAAAAGACTTCGGGCCTTTGAAGTTCGTTGACGAGTTCCAAAAGCCATTTGGGCATTTGGGTATGCCGGTTCGAATAATGGATGACATAGAGGCCGATGATCCAGTTCAATAAGGAATAGCTAAGAAATTTTTGGTATTCCTGAGCATAGCCTTCGCCTAAAGGATTATCGAACAACGAGAATTTCAAAATGTTCTCGCAATAGCTTTGGGCAGAGCCGTAATTATCCCCGCTTAGCTTAAGATGGATGATGCGCTTGCCTGACAATATCTCTTCTTGGAAGGTCTCGGGCAACGCTTTCAGGGTTTGCCTTAATTCCTCTTCGGTGAAATAGACGTCCTGATGCAGATGCGGCGTGCTTAAAAGGGTGATTTCATGCAGATGCGGAGGGCCAATGAGGAAAACATCCCCGCTTGATACGTCATAAACTTTATCATTAACCGCCGTTGTGGCAATGCCGTCGAAAAAGAAAATCAGCTCCCAAAGATAGTGATTATGGGGCGGGCACGGCGTAACGTATTGTTTGGTTATTTGGTTAGAATCCGGCCGCAAGTAGCCTAGATATGTTTTGGGCACGCTGAATCTCCTTACGTATATTAATATCGTCAATAAAAATGATAATTTCAACTCAATTATTAGAAACGAAAAATCCCGTGATTTCTTAAAAAAGATCCATTTGCTTTAAGCAACTCAATGAAAAATAGCAATTTCTATGCGGATAAAAGAAAGACGGATTTTCTTCAGCAAACTAAAATCATGGCTATAATGAAAAATGACTTTTAGGAAGGGGATTCCTATGTTTGATGACCAAAGCTTCGCCAATCCCTCAAAAGAATATTCGCCTGTCCCTTTTTGGTTTTGGAACGACGAGATGTCAGATGAGAAAATCGTCTATGAACTTGAGGAAATGGCTAATAAGTCCATTAGCGAAGTCATTATCCATTCCCGCAAAGGAATGACCTTCGAATATCTTTCCGAAGAATGGTTCCATAAAATCGGCGTGGCTTTGCTAACGGCCAAGAAGCTTGGCATGCGGTTATGGATTTATGATGAGAACGATTGGCCTAGCGGCTATGCCGGGGGAAGGGTTTTGCAAAAGGATCCTTCCTTTGCCGCGAAATGCTTAAGTGTGGAGAAGATTTACCCCGTTTTGGGCAAACCGGTTCATATTCACGATAAAGCGGGATCCCAATTAGTGGCCGTCATCGCCGTGTTCCAAGACAAGGAATTTGTCGATGTCACTGATTATGGAAAGGATGGCAAAGAGCCATGGCGTTCCCCTTCCTTATGCTGGGAAATCTTTGTTTTCCGCATGGAGAATTGCCTTCATACGCCCGCTTACACGGACGCCCCGTATGTCGATTTGCTAAACGAGAAAGCCACTGAGGTTTTCCTTGATGTCACGCATCGGGAATACAAAAGGCGGTTCCCCGCCGATTGGGGCAAGACCATCAAAGGATTTTTCACTGATGAGCCAGGCTTCTATCAGAATTATCTAGAGCAAGCCAAGAACCTTAACACCATCGCTTGGACGCCGCTTTTCCCGGAAAGGTTCAAAAAGGCTTATGGGTATGATATCCGCCCATATTTGCCAACCCTTTGGCAAGATATGGCCTTATCAAAGAAAATCCGCGCTGATTATTATGAAGCCTTAGACCGTTTTTATAAGGAATCTTATTTCGATAAGATAAGAGCCTTCCTACACGAAGACGGACTTCTTTTGATTGGTCATCTTCATCACGAGGAGAAGCTTTCGTGGTTAGTTCAGACCGAAGGAGATTTCTTCTCGGTTATCGATGGCTTGGATTATACGGGGATCGATTGTATCGATAGGGGCCTTCCTCGCATTACGGAAAGATTATGTTCTAGCGCCGCCGATCTATATAAGAAGCCACGCTCCATGTCGGAAACCTTTGGCGGTTTTGGCTGGGAATTGACGCCGAAGGAGATGAAAAAATATATCGACCTTCAATTCGCCCAAGGCATCAATATGTTAGTTTTGCATGCCCTCTTTTCTTCGATTGAAGGTTTCCGCAAATTAGAGTCGCCGCCGTCTTTGTTCTATCAAAACGATTATTGGCCGCATTTCGATATGATAAGCCGCTACATAACGCGATTGTCGTTCGCTCTTTCGCAAGGCAAGCATCGCCCTAAGGTTGCCGTCTATTATCCTGCTAGCGCCGCTGAAAAGCTCTTCATGCCATTGGACCATCACGATGTTTGCGATATCGATGACTGTTTGGATCGTCTCACCGGTTATTTGCTATCCTTTGGCATTGATTACGAATTGGTGCCCGAATCCTTCCTTTCAAAAGCGAGGATCGAGCATAATCGCCTTGTTTATGAGGATTTCTCTTTCGAGGCTCTTATTTTGCCTTGTTATCCCGATGAGAGCGTCCTCCCCATAATCAAAGAATTCTCTAAAGAAGGTCTTATCTATTCTTTAGGGAAGCGAAAGCACGATGATTTCGTTTCCGAATTCCATTTCTATTTCGATGAAGCCGCCGTCATCGAATCCCTTAATAAGAAAATCGATAAGGGTTTTGATGGGGAAAACGTTATTTCTTACGCTCGCTATGGCAAGGGTTGGAAATTGCTTTTCTTAGTGAATCAAGCCAACGAAGAGAATTCGCTGTCGCTTGGTTTGGATAGCGACGAGGCGGTGGAAGAACTAAATGCCGAGACGGGCGAGATCGTCACCTTATTCGTTAAGGGCGCCAAAAGGAATGAGAAGATTTCTTTGGAGCCTAATGCGGCCAAATTGCTTTTATTCGTGAGCGATCCTTCGTTTGTCGCTTTGCCCCTTAAAGCGACGCCTGGCGGCAAGAAGGTGCCTTTGCTTTTTGAGGAAGCGTCTTTTAATGGCGAGAAATATCCTTTTGTCTCCGCCCATAAAAACAATCTTCATCAATTCGATGGCGAAATTGTTTTGAAATACGCCTTTGAGCTAGCCGACAACTTCCAAGCCCTCGCCCTTCATTTTGGCGATATCCGCGATTTTGCGACCGTTTATGTTAATGGCCAGGAAGCTGGCACGAGGCTTTATCCCCCTTTCGTCTTCGATATCGCCGCCTTCGCTAAAACCGGCTGTAATGAGATAACCTTGTCGATCCATAACGTCAAGGCTAACGCTTTCGAGGGGAAGGATTTAGATGCTGGACTCTTAGGCGAGGCTTATGTTGAAGTGATCGAGAGAGTTAAGAATTCTTAGATTCCCTTCGCTTTCGAAGGCTGTTATATAGGGAGAAAAATGGCTATGGATATCCAAGAGAAGGATTTAATAAAGAAGACGAGGGAATATATCGTTTCGCGCTGGCCGTTAGCAATCCACCGCCCCGAAAACGAGCCCAAAAGCGATTATATGTTGCCCTATCCCTTTGTCCCTCCTTGCATATCGGGCGATTTTCATGTCCTCTTTTATTGGGATACTTTTTATACCAATCGCGGCCTGATTGCCGACGGTTTCCCCGATTATGCCAAATGGAACGTCGATAATCTCATTTACGCGTTAAATAAACTCGGATTCGTTCCTAACGCTTATAGTCAAAACCTCATCAAATGGACATCGCAACCTCCCTATCTTCACTTCATGGTTAAGGATATTTATGAGGTTTATCACGACGATGAATGGTTGAAGGAAGCCTATTTTGCTTTGAAGAAGGAATATGCCTTCTGGATGAGGGATAGAATCGCTCCTAACGGACTCAACCGTCATTTGCATAACCCTTTAACGCAGGCGGATCTATGCGATTATTATCACTATGTGGCGACGGAACGCTTAGGTTTAAGCGTTGATTTGCCAGCCGGTACGTGCGCTGATTTAGGGGAGAATTATTGTGCCGCCGCCGAAGCGGGCCTAGATTTCTCGCCTCGCTTTCGCGATCATGGCGCGCACATTAATCCTGTTGATCTTAATGCCAACCTCTATGGCATGGAACTTGATTTAGCCGAGATGGCCAAGAAATTCGAACCATCGGAAGAGGATAGATTCCTTAAGGCCGCTAAGGCGAGGAAAGAGAAGATGGACGCTTTGATGTTAGGCGCAGACGGCGTTTATTACGATTACGATTTCTCCGCTCAGAAGATATATCGCGAAGACTATTGCTTCACGGGGCAATTCATGCCTTTCATCACTGGTCTATCTAAAGACGAGTCTGCCATAAGAAAGATTCTTTCGAGGCTTTCTTATCCTTTTGGCGTCGTCTCGACGCAAAAAGACGAGCAGGAGAAGATCCCTTATCAGGCCGCCTATCCTTATTCCTGGCCATATGATAATTATTTGGCTTATTGGGGACTATTATCAGCCGGCCTATTAGACGAAGCGAAAATAGTAGGGGAGCGATGGATTTTGAATCTGGCTACCACCTTTGCCAATACGGGTAAACTTTGGGAAACCTATGATCCCTTAAAGGGTGGCCGAGCTAAGAAGAAAGAATATCCAGCCAATGAGATGATGGGATGGACGGCTGGCATTTTCTCCACGATTTGCAAGGATTTTAAGATAAATTAGTCGATAATATCGTCAAGATATAAAAACGCCTTCCTATGACGGGGAGGCGTTTTCTATGTTACGAATAATTTAGAAGTCCGTGACGTCTTTAGGTTCGCGCATCACCCATTCGCCACCGGTAAAGTCTGGGATGGCGACGGGTTTGCCGCCTTGGGCGATAGAATCTTCCGATAAGCAGGTTATAGCCATCCAAGCGGCGGCGTCATAGACGTCGATAGGCATTTCCTTATGACCTTTGGCGGCGTCGATGAATCCTCTAAGCATTAAGTGATCCATGCCACCATGGCCTGCCTTGATTTGCTCTTCGGTGACGTCTTGCCAGATTTTGGGCAAATAGTCATTCTCGTATTGTTTGGAGGAACCTAGATATTCATTGGCATCCTTTTCGTGGTCGAAGGAAGCCCCATCGATCAAAGCCAAATCGCCCAATTCGGCAAACATGCCCTTGGTGCCGCTGACGGTGAATTCGCGACTATAGGCATGAGGCAAAGTCGTATCGAGTTTTAGCGATATCAATGACCCATCGGCGCATTTGATAAGCGTTTCGACCACATCGCCTTGCATGAAGTGCTTCTCGTGGAGGGAGGAGAGATCCTCATGTTCCTTGACATACGTTTCTAAGCCACGCGATTTAGATGACAAAGAAACAAGTGACACCATGCGGTTGCCGCGGTTGATGTTTAGCAGTTTGGCGATGGGCCCTAATTCGTGGGTGGGGTAATTGTCGCAATTCCTAATTAAGTAATTCCGTAAGCGGTAGTGTCTGTTTTTGACCCCATAAGAGATCTCATTCCTTAGATCATGACAATAAGCGCCATGGCAATAGACGACCTCGCCCAATAAGCCCTTTCTAAC
>CAVKTU010000007.1:0-19907 GCA_963659395.1 Holdemanella sp.
GAGCATCACGGGCCTCGCCTTGTGCCGGTCGTAATCGTTCACGAACCAGCCGCAGTTGTCGCAGTGCCCGTCTTCGTTCTCGTCGATTCCGGTTTCGTATGTGAGGATTTTCTTTTCTTTCTTTTTCATGATTTCTTATACCTCCACACCACCAATATACCACAAAAGAAAAACAGGCTCGTTCGGCGGACGATAGCAGCGCTAAAACATCCGATGGGACCTGATGAATCGCCGTATTTGACGACGGATGCTCTTTTATGCGCGGCCATTCTAGGCCTCCGTCACGTCACTATGGTTTCCTTGCTTGCTTAACCGCGATATATGAAGGGACTCTAGCCAGGGCAAGGCTGCTAGAAAAGACGGCCACGTGCGTAAACGGCGTTGAGCCCAACGCCAAGATTTGTTAACGCAGAACGTTCACTTCTGGAAACGAAGAACGTGGAAAATAAATTTCAGTGTCCACTTTTCTTGACTAGTGCAGATAACGGCCGCGACGAATAAGTGGACACGTCGCTGCCCACTTTCTCTTGACTGGTGCAAAATAACTCGGAAGCAATTACTTGAATTATCGACGAGCTTCCCGACTCGGGCGGTTAAGAACCTGATTGTGAGAGGAGTTATCAATGAAATTGCACGATGATTAGAAGCGGTTTTTTAGAAGCTAGGCGCGTCAATTTGTTTGTTTTAAACGAGTAGATAGATGAGGGCGATTAAATGCGCCTTGAAGATTAGGAAGAGGCGGTGTGAAGCCTACTTAAAGGCGAGCATATCCCCTATGCCACTAAGGATGTGGCGCATGTTCTTCTTGTTCTTTGATTTTTGAGGCGAAACATCATGAGCCATCATGAGCCCTCGCAAGGGCTCATGATATTTAAAAAATCGTGTTTAGGGCTCATGATAAGCAAAAACTATGACAGAGATTGAGTCATTGATAAGCTAGTTAGAACATAGAAATAATGCGATTGTAACTAAAGAAAATCGCTTTTTGTAAATGTAACTTCACAAACGAGGGCTCATGAGGGCTCATGAGGGCTCATGATGCTTGTCAGTTCATGTTTTTCCGCTTATAATATCATAAGAAAAGGAGGCGTTTATGAAATATTTGGTCGAACTTCTTGGGCATGGTTTGTTTGAGGATGAACAATGCGAATTCAAGATTAAATTGGAAAAAGCGCAAGACAAAGCAGAAGATTGGCTAAAAACCATTGTCGGTTTTGCTAATTCCGATGGAGGAACCATGTACGTAGGCGTCTCTGATAGCGGTGTCGCGGTAGGGATGAGCAAGAAGGACGTTGATGATTGCAAGAATCTCGTTCTTAGAATGATAGACCGATGTGTCTTCCCTCATTTAGGGGTCCGTTTTGAGGAAATCGCATGCGAAAATTCGAATTTCGTTTTGTCGATTGGGGTCGAGCCGGCTGAAGAAATTGTCGTATACAGGAGCGGCGATTATAACGAAAAGGTTTTCGTTCGAGAAAACGGCGCAACCGTTCCCGCAAATGTGAAACAAATTCTCAAACTAGGGAAAAGAAAGTGTGGCGTTGATCGTAACCTTTTGAACGAACAATATCGCTCAAGCGACTATAAAGATTTCAATGCCCTTGGCAAGATGTTTCGGAAGGACGGGAAGGAACCTTCCCTTGAGGTGCTTATGAGCGAGGAAGTGGTGGCACCGGACGGAAGGGTGAGTGAAGGCCTCAAAATGTTCTCTGATTCCTATGCTAGCGACGACACCCTTGTTTCCTGTCGAATTTGGAACGGCTATAACAAAGGGGTGGACGAGGCCATTGATCGCAAAGATTTCAAAGGCAACCTTTGCTTCACGCTCTCCGAGACGATGGCTTTTCTTCGCCGGGGGACTAGAACCGGATTTATTAAGACTAAAGATGGAGGAAGGTTAGATACCTATTCCTATCCAGAACAAGCTCTCAGGGAAGCCGTGGTGAATGCCATTGCTCATCGCGACTATTCAATCGAAGGCACGCAGATCGACGTTGACGTTTATAAAAACCGCATTGTGATTACTTCGCCTGGTTCTTGGTTGCTTTCCAAAGAGCCCAAAGAGTACGATTTGAACAACATTCCTTCCGTGAGAAGAAACAAGACGATCTGCAACTGTTTCGAATGCATTGGTCTCATGGAGAAGACCGGCAGCGGCTTCAAAAAAATCTTCGAGGCTTATAAAGACTTTGAGTCAAAAAAGCCTCTTCTAGAAGATTTTGGGGATTTTTTTACGCTGACTTTATTTGATTTGCTTTATGTGGAAGAGCCCATAAAAAAGGTTTCGAACACGTCCTATGCATTGCAAATTCTTGAATTTTGTCGCGATTGCCCTCACAGCAGAGAAGAGATCCAGGACCATATAGGTTATGCGAGCCGTAGCCATTTTAGAACGGATTTATTGAATCCATTGATTGAACAAGGGTTGATTATGCCAATTGCTCCGGCAAAATCCAGGAACCAGAAATATCTTACGGTGAAACGTTGAGGGGCTTTGCGGTCGAACAAGAAACGCGGGTTAATTCGCGAGACGGACATGTAGGTGTGGCGATACGTTCTCTTTTTGCTTTTTTGGTTTTGAATCATAACATCATGAGCCATCATGAGCCCTGTTGAGGGATCATGATATTCAAAAAAATCATGTTTAGGGCTCATGATGCGCAATGTCGGTTATTAAATAAGCCCATTTCGATAATCGCAATTCAGAATTGACCCGTTCTTCATCCGTCGATTAAGTGGCGAAGCGGAACAGCTCAAATAAGAACCATGCATACGTTCTTAGGAAGTCCGTAAGACGGCGGGCCGCTTGACGACCTTTTTGCGTTGGTGGCTCTTTTCAACTTGCACTTGCTTCTCTCTCTCTCTCTCTATGCTAATTGCAAAGGAAAAAAGACTAGTGATACCACGTTACGAATATATAAGAAATTCCGATGATATCGGGAGGAGATCAGGGATTGACGAATCGTATTTTAAAAAGTGTAAACTTATTTTTCATGATCGCTTGATCCTAGAACACTCAGAACGTCTTTTTGGGGCGTACATGCATTATGAAGCCATCCAGGCGATGGTTGTCGCAAAGGCTATAACCTTATCCAAACAACAGGATGCAGCGCAGAATCGAAAAGAGATAGAAGCGATTAATTCTCTTCAGAAAAGGCTCGAGACATTCCAAGCCAACTTCATCATCCTCTTTTTCGCGGATGCGTTTGCTTCTTTGGGTGATTTGAGTAACGGACAAATTGAACAGCCCGAAGAAAGCTCCGATGAAATGCCTTTTGGCAAGCTTATTGAATTGATGTATGAAGGAGAGGTTTCCATTTCGCTTTCGGAGACTTTATCCTTTCAAAGGTATTTTAGACAGAGAATAAAGACTGCTGATGACATCGAGACTCTTAGCAGAAGGACGTCAGATGAATGGTTTTCCTTATGTGATGTTTTAGACGGCTATAACAACGTTCGTTATACGCAAATAGATGACGTACTTTTTGCGTTAAATGAACGATTCAAAGACTTCGTTGACGCTTTGAGGTTCGAAGGAAAGAAAAGATGTCTTCTTTTCGGGAAACAAGGCAAAACCATTTATTTCACCATTTCCGGGATTCATGACTCGGCTGAGAAAAAGATACCCGGATACAAGAAAGCCCAACAGGAAATTAGATCGGCTGTGAAAGCAGTGCTTTCTAACCTTTCTATGAGTGAGAATCAACGGCTGGTTTACGTAAAGGCTGAACCAGGGATTAGGTTTTATGGCGACGAAGCGATTGTAAATGGTGCGTATATCAAACTAGAGGAGTTAGAAAGCCTGGAATCATTGCCAAATGACGCAGAAAGAAAGTTTTCCTGCTGCGAAAGGAAATTATCCGCGTATTTAAGGAACGGGAAGCGCGCAAGAAAGCTGAGCGATTTGGATTTCCTTCTGTGTCGGTACGATCCTTGCTTGAAGTGTTATGTAGAGGTGAAGGACCTTGCGAATTTCTACGTCTATGGCAACGGCGCTTGCAAGCATTTGCTTCTTCCGTCCTTCGAGACGAATGAGATTTGCGACGAGGCGGTGGAATTCATGAAGCGCAGGCGGTCTGGATATTCGCTGGACGCCGGCAAGGAATACATACGCTGGAAGAAATGCATATAGGGCGAATTTGCCCGATGGCGCCGATGTTGTTTTGCGACGTTAGGAAAAACCGATTTTGCAGGAAGGCTTCTCGGGGAGGAAGGTGAATGGATATGAAGAAAATGCGTTTTGTATTTAGCGTTATGATGTCGCTATTGGTGTTGCCGTTATTCTCTTGCTCGCGCGGTTACCCAAAAGAAGACGAGTCCTCGTCGTATTCGGAAAGTGTTATCGACTTTGATCTTAATGGCGGCACGTCCGTTTCTTATGATGGGCCCAAGACCGTCCAATCGATTTCGAAGGATGATTTCTTCTTCGACTGCGTCAAAGAAGGATGGAATTTCCGCGGTTGGTCATACGATGGAGCAAAGGTGTTCGACGAAAAGGGGGCGTCGATCTCGACCCCGACCATGGCCAGCCGAATGACCTTCGTCGCCGATTACGCCCAGACCTCCAAGATAAGCATTGCCGTGAACATGCCCGAAGCCGGCGAGGTGACGGGGGAAGGGGAATATCCGTACAACAGCAGCGTGGACCTCTCGGCCAGCCCATATCCCGGATACGACTTCGTCGGCTGGTATTATGGCGATGCGCCGTTATCGATGAGCGAGGACTACAAATGCGTGATAGGGGAGGAAGACATCGAGCTTACGGCCGTCTTCGAGCTCAAGTCCTTTTGCGTCGAAGTGGTCAGCGACAACGACGAATGCGGCCTCGTCTCGCTTGAGGCCGACGCCCGCCAGCGTTTTTATTCGTCTTATAGTCGGTCGCTCCTCCTTTACAAAAGCGATGTGTCCGTCGCCGCCTATTCCAAATCGGACGTCCGCTTCCTTGGCTGGTACGACGAGGGCAATTCGTTGATATCCTCCAACGCGGTGTATTCGTTCTCCATGCCGAGCCACGATTGCTATCTGGCGGCCAAGTGGGATCTCTTCAAGATAAGCTATAACCTCAACGGCGGCACGCAGAATCCCGACAACCCGACGAGCTACACCACCGGAAGCGGGGCGTTGCCGCTATACGCGCCGACGAAGGCGGGATACACCTTCCTGGGATGGAGGTACGGCTCCGATTTCGTCTCGTCGATCGACCCATCCCTCTTCAGAAGCGTGACCCTCGACGCCGTCTGGGAAGCCGTAACCTATTCGGTCTCGTACCACCTCGACGGTGGGGCCAACGATCCTTCCAATCCCTCTTCCTACACCGTCGAAAGCGATGACATCTCTTTCGCGTCCCCTTCTAAGGCGGGCTACGTCTTCGAAGGATGGTATTCCGACCCGTCCTTCGAGAACAAGGTAACGTCCATCAAGAAAGGCTCGTATGGAGATATGAATCTATACGCCAAGTGGTCGATAATCACTTATTCCATCTTTTATAACCTGAATGGGGGCACCCAGAACGGCTCCAATCCGACGAGTTACACCGTCGAGGACGCCATCCCCCTCGCCGCGCCGACGAAGGCGGGATACACATTTCTTGGGTGGTACGATGGGGAGAACAAGGTGACTTCCATAGAAAAAGGCACGACCGGAAGCCTCTCTTTGACGGCTGAGTGGTCCGCTAATTTGAATTCGCTGTCGGTGACGAGCGAAGACGAAAGCAAAGGGACCGCCGAAATAGTATCCGGCACCGGCTATAGCGGCGAAACGATAACGGTGAAAGCTACGCCAGCGGACGGTTTCGTGTTTATTGGATGGTACCGCGATTCTGAAAAAGTAAGCGAAAAGGCGACTTATTCGTTCACGATGCCCTTCAGGGACTGTTCTCTCGTCGCGCGTTTCTATGGCGGCGCGCCCCTTCTCGACGAAGCGAACGGAACGCTCGCTTATGGATTGTATCCCCAAACCCATGTAAGCGACTCCGCCACCATCGCGGCGCTCGATTCCCTTAAGTGCGCCGAAATCAACGGCTGGTATCTATACGACGGCCAATATTACGCAAAAGAAACCGCCGAGCCATATGGTTCCGACTATGTTTTCGACGATGGGACGAATATCGTCTCCGGGACGTCATATTGGTTCAAGTGCGAGCCTATCGTATGGAAGACCCTTTCCTCGGACGATGGGAATTATTCCCTCGTCTCATCCTTATTGCTCGATGCCCATCGCTACAACGAATACTACTCAGGGCTTAAAGACGGCTATTACGCGAACAACTACGCGAATTCCCAGATCAGGGAGTGGCTCAACGGCGATTTCTATTCGGCCGCGTTCGCCCTCGGCGATTCCTATGTCCAAACCACGACGGTCGACAATTCCGCCGCCACGACGTATTCGTCGGACAACAAATACGCCTGCGAGGACACCGAGGACAAGGTTTACCTCCTCAGCTATCAAGACTATTACAATACCTCTTATTTTGCCGATAATGTGGCAAGGCAATGCAAAACGACGGATTACGCCAGGGCGAGAGGGGCGTGTTGCAGCACCAACTCTTCCTATCTCTACAACGGATATGACTGGACTCGTTCGCCGTACTCTGGCGGTTCTTCCTTCGTCGTGTGGGGTGTCAACGTCAGAGGCGACCTCTTCCTCGACGGTGTCGAGAGTTCTAGCTGCGCCTTCCGCCCTGCTATCTCCATAACGCTTTAACGGCTCACATAGGTGAGCGCTGTTGAGCTATTGGCTTTCCCTTCTATACGCCTCAGTTAAGCGGATTAACTTATCAATTCTGCACCCTAATTCATCGCTAACGCCTTGTATTGATTTATCGCCAATATCGATTTTTTCCGTCTTGGCGAAGGAACGTTTTTTATTGTTTGCGTGAAACCCGTATTCCTCTCCGTGTTTTCTAATGTAGTCCCTGAATGAATCAAGCTCATTTTGCGCTCTAACCTTATAATCCTCATAACCATCCATTGTTATGAATCGATTGTTATCTACACGCCATTCCCCGCCATTGCTTCCGAATTGAAACGCGACAGTTCTCTAAATGTTGTGGAAACCCACAGCAGGCGCATATAGACATTAGCACCCGTCCAGCGGGTTATCAAGGAGGCTCCAGCATTTGACCCTCCTCCTCTATTTCCGCAGGTTGTAATAATTGGCCAGGTTGGCGAGGAAGCGCTCCTCGGCTTCCTCCTTGACCCATTGGATGTGCTTCTTGGCCGCCCTTTTGATCTCGGAGTTGAAGGCCTCTATCCTGTTGTTGGTGTAAATGAGGTACCTCACCTCCTTCTTGAACGCGTAGAAGGCGAACGCGTCGTCCTTCGGCAAAGCCACAACCCATTTGCCGATGGCCGGGTATTTCCCTTGCCATTTCGATTTGAAGGCCTCCAACCCGGCCTCGGCGTCGGATCTTTTCGGCAATTTGGCCAGCGCCATGAAATCGGCCATGACGGCCGGTCTGTCGGACGGCCTCGCCATGTCGCCGACGTTCCTCGCCAAATGGACGTAGCATCGCTGGAACCGACCTTGTCCTCGATATAAATGCATCGGGTTATGTCTTCGCCGTTATACTTGAATCTAATCTCAATGGATATGTCGATATGTTTCCATTGAGCCCATGTGGAGATGCCTAAGATATCGCTAGGCTCTAGATTGAGGAACTCGCCCTTTGCGAAGCGTCTTAAGAAAGCGTCTTGCGATAATTCTTTCGTCGCGTAATCAAATAGGTTCTTCATGCCTTGCCTTCGTAATTGAAGGATACGACTAGGATAGGAAAGAGGGGAAGGGGATGCAAGCCGTGTTGGGCGCTTTGTCCGGTTTTTGGCGCTGAAGGGATTCAATATGTGTTGATGCGCGTTCCGCTTCGGATGGGGTGAGAGACGAATGCGGTTGGGTTTTTCCGTTGAATGAACGCCGCTTGACGACCTTTTTGCGTTGGTGGCTCTTTTCAACTTGCACTTGCTTCTCTCTCTCTCTCTATGCTAATTGCAAAGGAACGATAGACTGATGATGCCGCGCTACGCATATAAAGGACATGGCGATAACAATGGCAATCATGCCGAGATTGAAAAGCGGTTCTTTGAGAACTGTAAATTCAGTTTTCAGGATCGGCTTACCTTAGAACACCCAGAACTTCTTTTCGGAACATACATGTATTACGAAGCCATCCAAGCGATGGTTGTCGCAAAGGCTATAACCTTATCCAAACAACAGGATGCGGCGCAGCATCGTGACGAGATTAGATCGCTTAATCTTCTTCAAAATAGATTGGAGGCATTTCAAACTAATTTTTTGATATTGTTTTTCATGGATGCGTTTGCTTCTTTAGGCGATTTGAGCAACAGGCAAATCAAACAGTCTAAAAGCAGCCGCAAAGAACTTTGCGAAAAACTATTTAAATTGATGTGTGGCGACATTCAATCCATTGCCGGATCAGAGGCTCTGTCGCTGTGCAAATATTTTGACCAAGGAGGCGGAGGCTCTGACTGCATTGGAGCCATTCGCAAAGAAATGTCAGAGGAGTGGCTTTCGCTTTGTGCCTTTTTGAATGGCCACGAGGATATTCGCAGTTCGCAGTTTAAAAACGGCCTTGCTGAATTAAGCGGGAAACTCAAGGAGTTCGTTGATGTCACGAAGATTGGAAAAAAGAAAAGATGCCTTCTTTTAGGGAAGAAAGATCATATTATCTACTTTACCATTTCAGGAATTCACGATTCTGTCGAAGAAAAGATACCGGGCTATAAGGCTGCCGAAGAACAAATCAAGTCGCTCATAGATGAAGAACTTTCATCACTTAAGGATTTTATCGGCGCAAGCGAGACTTCTATTTATGCTGAGACTGTTGAAGGAATTATATTTCATGACTATAAAAAGACATTGAGAGGTGATGACGCTAAGCCAGAGGAATTACGGGACCTTGCGTCGCCGCCAGGTGAGGCAGAAAGGAAATTTTCTTGCTGCGAAAGAAAGTTATCGGCCTATTTGAGAAAAAAAGAACCCGGAAAAGAATTGATTGATTTTGAGTTCCTTTTATGCCGGTATGCCCCATGTGTTGAATGTTATCCAGAGACGAGGAGAATCACTAATTTTTATGTTTACGGTAGTGGCTGTTGTGAGTGTTTGCTTTTTTCTACCTTTAGGGGTCGTAGCAGCTTGGGATTGTCTATCGGAATCCATGGAATCTGGATAGTTGAAATACTAACTGGAAGACGGCCGGCAATGCGTATTTCAGCACAAGAAATTCTGAAAGGTGATGAAAGAACCGCGAGGGAAAAGACATGTGTTAGATTGCCTAGCATAAAAATCATATTTGAATTAAATGAGGAGGAGCGCGAGTATTTGGCGCGCTCGCTCATATTTTATGCAAAGATTAACGATTTATTTCAGAAGAGTGGCGATTACTGTATTAAGCATTCAACAATAATCGGGCGAGACAAGTTAGAACTTATACAACCGCTTCGAGAAAAAACAACGAAAGACGCGGCAATTTTTATGCGTTGTGGAGACGATTCGTACAACTGTTGCGATTTAGTCAGCGTATGTCACGCCGCAGATACGATAACTTATTTGCTTAATTGTAAATTGTTGGGAAACAAACATGTTGCGATTTTTAAGAAGTTGTTGTCTCAAATCAGACGCTGGGCCATGGTGTTTGACCCGAAGGACAGCGGCGTGGTGTTTGCAGAGAAGCATATATTATTTTCTTTTATGATTAGGTTTGGGCTAACCGGCGTGGAGCATGATGACTTGCTTACTTTTTTCTATTTTTGTTCTAGGTTGCGTTCTCTTTGCCATTTCGCATGGTTCGATAAAACGTATAGATTGCGGGAGTTAGCGATACTGATAGGGTCGACTCCTTTTGACCGTCCGCTGTCGTTATCGGTAGTTGATTTTTATGACGATGACGACATGTTTATGGAAGTTGCCAGCATAATAGATGTTTTGAATAAAGAATGTGGATTGTTGGATGACAATCGAACGGAAGTAGCGACGGAGTTGGTTTCTAAGATATGGTCGATACATGAGAAAGTGGAGGCAGCTAAAAAATGGGATATCTAATAGCTCTTGGACTCATTCTGATATGGGTGGGCGGCATGCTGTTGCCGGGATTGGCTAGATGGTGGGTCAAGCCGTTTAGGGGTGGCGATAAAAAGCGCGAAGAACAAGACGAAAAGGAAGGCGATGATAAAAAATGGTAACTATTTTGTTAATCTATTTCGGGGCGATGATTGCCGTGTTCGGAGGGTTAATATCCTTGTTTGGGGAAACCCTCTTTGACCCGAAGGCAAAGCCTTGGCAGAAGGTGCTAGAAATCCTGTTTATTCTGGCGGGGATCGGGTTCGCGATCTGGCTTTTCTTCTTCTCGGCGCGATGAGGGAGTTGCGTTGGATGGGTTAGAAAACAGGTTTTTCGAAGTTCGAAATGGACGAGAATGGAAACGGGGATAAGCTTATATCTCAGATAAACCTTCCTAGTGATTGAGAACCCACACCCTCTCTTTATCGGACATCCTGTCATCAATCAATATTTGCTAACTATCCTGTTATTGATTAGATAACTGCTGCTTTTCTTAACAAAAGTAATCGTCAATCATAAAAGGTGTTTGCACACCTTATATGGCAAACGATGGACTTTTGTATGGAAAAAAAGAGGCAAAGAGTTTTAAATAAGGTCAGTTTATGCAGTCAAAGACAAAGAAAAGATTTAAATTGCAACGTTGGCGATGGGTAGCGGCCTTCTTAACGTTCGCGGACCTCTTGTCTGCAGCGGGCGGATATTTTTTAGCTTTGTGGTTCCGTTTTGATTGTCGTTATTCGAGCATTCATCATGAATATATTGGGGAGTGGTCCAAGACCCTCCAAGAAGAATTGCCTAAGGCGGGAGTCCTTTCTTCCGATTACGACTTTGAAGCCTATAAGAGGTTAGTGCCTATGCAACCGGGCGACGTGCCCATTACCTATGCCGATGTCGCTCCCTTAGAGAGAGGCACGGGCTTTAAGCCCATGACATCCCTAAGAGAGGGATTAAGAAGGTTTGCTAAATGGTATGCCGAATTCTATTTGGCTAAGGAGTGGCGATAAGATGAAGATAGCCGTCGCGGGTACAGGATACGTCGGATTATCCCTAGCCATCCTCCTAGCCCAACATAATCATGTTATGGCGGTCGATATCGTGCCTTCCAAGGTCGATACGATCAATCGCCATATCTCGCCAATCAAAGACGAATGCATCGAACGTTATCTAGCCACCAAGGAATTAGACCTCGTTGCTACGACCAATGGGGAAGAGGCCTATAAGGAGGCGGATTACGTTATTATAGCTACGCCGACTAATTACGACCCTAAGCTCAATTTCTTTGATACCACTCACGTGGAGGAGGTGATTGAGCTCGTATCGAAAGTCAATCCTAAAGCCATGATGGTCATCAAATCGACCGTCCCCGTGGGCTTTAGCAAGGCGATGCGAGAGAAATACAAGACGGATAATATCCTCTTCTCTCCCGAATTCTTACGGGAATCGAAGGCCCTATATGATAACCTTTATCCTTCCCGTATCATCGTTGGGGCCGATTTGGAGTCCAAGGAGCAGCTTCAGGCGGCCCGCGTTTTCGTCTCCTTGCTTCTTGATGGCGCCATCAAGAAGGACGCACCATCCCTCTATATGGGTCTTACCGAAGCGGAAGCGGTCAAATTGTTCGCTAATACGTATTTGGCTCTCCGCATATCCTATTTCAACGAATTAGATACCTATGCGTTGGTTAAGGGGCTAGATACCAAACAGATTATCGAAGGGGTTTCCCTCGATCCCCGCATCGGGGATTTCTATAACAATCCTTCCTTTGGCTATGGCGGATATTGCTTGCCTAAGGATACTAAGCAATTATTGGCCAATTATAATGACGTTCCAGAGAACCTCATCGAAGCGATTGTCGAATCCAATCGCACAAGGAAGGACTTCATCGCCGATGAGGTCCTTAAGAAGGCGGGATATTATTCCTCTAACGCCGGATGTGATAAGGGGCAGGAGAAGCGGGTCGTTATCGGCGTCTATCGCCTGACGATGAAGAAGGATTCCGATAATTTCCGCTCATCGGCTATTCAAGGGATCATGAAGCGAGTTAAAGCAAAAGGAGCGGAAGTGATCGTTTATGAGCCTACGCTTAAAGACGGGGATACCTTCTTTGGCTCAAAGGTGGTTAATGACCTATCCGCCTTTAAGAAAGAGAGCCAGGCGATTATCGTCAATCGTTATGACAAGCTCCTCGATGATGTGGCGGATAAAGTATATACGAGGGATCTTTTTAGGCGCGATTAAAGCCTTAAGAACGGCCTCTTATCGGACATTGCATTGTTTGCTTCTTTAACCTTGCTCCGAATTATCTAAGAGCGGTGGCAATATTCCTTTAACGAGATGAAGTCCGTCACGCCCTTAAGAGCGCCCACCATTCACTAGAGGCTAATGCCATCGTACGCGCTTCCAAGCCGGTTTATCTAACGGGCGATAATTGTTATTTGTTGCCGATGAAGGCAATATAAGAATGACGCTTTGGCGCGTGGCTGGAGCCCTGTTGTTTATGGAATCACAATTTGCCTTTTTGATTATGGTGTTTTTTGTAGTTTGAAAATCCAATTGAAAAAGATAAATAGTCGATTAATACTGGATATTTTATTGCAAATCACTGTAACCAAATATCGCAAATCACTGTAATCATCGGATAATAATTACGAGAAGCGGTGATGGAACAAGAAAGATATATTCCTGGGCTGGCGGATAAAGCGATTGCCGAAATGTTAAACGATTTTGTGGCGTTTCATATTATCGGGATCGTCTTGGCTTGGAATGCGACTTCGTGGTTCATTTAGCTGATGGGTGATATGGTCTATTTGAAGTCAAAAGTGGCATTAAGCATATAGATGAGGGAATCAACAATTTACAGACGTTTAATAAATTGATCGATAGATATAATCGCGAGCATCCTGATAGTAGCATGCCTTTGCCGACTATCAGAGCGATCATCACCGACAGCCAATACGGATACTTAAGCGAAGAGGGGATATTCATTATTCCCATCGGGTGCCTTAAAGATTAGGGCGCACTTTGCGGAATTTGATTGCGTTCCATGCTTGAATTATCGTTTTTGACCGACTTACTACGCGAGCACTTTAATCTTTTAAGCAAGCAAGAGGGACGACCCACACCCCGTCTTCTCTTTGATAGGCGAACTTGGTGGTGGTTATGACCATCAGGAATTCCGGCTTTCTCATTTTTTGTTCATTGATCAAACTAGAAAGTTGGAGCAGATGGCTTGCGCCTTCCTCTATCCTTTCCGAATCGCATAACTTGATTTCAAAGGCGGCCCATTTGCCATCATCCAAATGGATTATCGCATCCGCTTCAAGGCCGTTTTTATCGCGGTAGTGATAGACTTCTCCGCCCAGACAATCAGCGTATATTTTCAAATCCCTAACGGCCATATCCTCGAAGATAAGGCCGAACGCATGCAAATCGTTTATTAGATCTTCTTTGTAGGCCCCTAGGGCGCGGCACCCTATCGAAGGATCGATAAAATGCCTGGTTGGGGACGATCTTATCACGGTTTTGCTTCTTAAGGTTGGGGCCCACGCTTTTATGTCCTCTATGACGTAGATCCTTTTTAAGGCGGTTATGTACGATCTAACGGTTTCGTCGCTAATCGCTTTGCGTTCGTGCTCTTTGATGTCGGAGATAATGGTCTCAATGCTACATTCGGTTGAAACGTTTCTAGCGTAAGAGCGGAGGATCGCTTTGGCTTTGTCGGCATCTTTGGAAACGGTGTCCCCGTCGTTGATGTCGCTTTCCACCAGACTTTCGTAATAATTCTTTACGATTTCGATGGACGTGCTTTCGGTTTGCCCGATGGATTTGGGCCAGCCACCTCTGCAAGCGTATTGTGCGTAATCCAGTAAATCCTTATCGCATTCTGCGGGATTTACTTTTTGATGGTTAAAGAGTTCGCTTAAGGAAATCGCGCCATTGCCATCCAACGATTCAAATAAACTCATGGGCCTCATAACAACAGAAGAGATTCGGCCAATGCCGCTATGCTGTTTTTGTGCCTCTTCTTTATTGTTTAGTGGGGTGGCGCTGCCAGTTAATATAAATTGGCCGAAGGCATCTCGTTTATCAATCTCATATCGAATGTCATCCCAAATAAATGGGATGATTTGCCACTCATCTATGAGTTTGGGCGTTCCGCCTTTCAAAAATAAATCAGGGACGTTTTTGGCCAAGGCTATATTTTGATCTCGTTCCTTTCTGCTTTGCATATAAACTGCGCTTTTGGAAAAAAGCTTTGCCGTGGTTGATTTACCGCACCATTTCGGTCCTTTAATCCAAACGGCGCCGGAGCTTCCCAATTTTCTTTTCAGTTTAGATTCGATGCATCTTTTTAAATATTTTTCCATAGGTGTTATGTCGATACTTTATATTATGTTTGGCAATTTGGCAACGTTTTGTTTGGCAATTTGGCGCAAAGAAAAAAGCGTTGTTACATACATCCGCATCCTTAATATAAGCAGTTATGAATCGTGGAGATGGGCATATTTATTAGCATTTATTAAGGAATTAATTTTTTTCAACCAATAGCGTCCTTCTAATGTATTCGCCAAACTCCTCAATGAAAACGTGCCAAACTCCTCAATTCTATCGTTAAATATAAAAACGTGATGACGCGGACCAGTCTCCAAAGGAGATTGCTTCATTTCTATGTTGAAAAGCAACGAAAATAGAATTGCCTTAAAGAGTGTCTTCGTCTCAAGGGGGCGGCGCACATACAGTTAAGCGCATTGGTTCGCCTCTGTTTAACTTTTCGTTTTTTAATGCCAATGTCTAAATTTCGGTCTTGAATGTCTAAATTTTAGACTTTCAATGTCTGTTTTAGCCTCCAATGTCTAAAATTTGTCATTTGTATAAATATGCGTTGTTCGTGACGATCGCTATGAAAATCGTTCGGCCCTCGTTGATTTGGTGACTAAATCGGTCGACCTTCATTGTTATTTGAAGGAGATGAAATCATGAAGGAATTAGTTAGATATTTTCGTAAGCGTCCCGATTGCTTATATATTCGCGGAAACGGGGTAATGCAAGCATCATCTTGCCCCATCCTAGCGAGGCGATGACCCCTTTCTTAAGCAAACGGTCGCGATAACGGGAGAAGGAATCTTTGCTTATGCTAGAAGCAAGCAATAGTTCGGCAGTGTTGGAAGGGCCATTGGAAGGGAAGGCACGCACTACTTTTTTATCGCCATCGCTTAGAGAAGACCAGATTTTGTCATAGACGTAAGAAGCTAAGAAGGAATCGTATTTGCCTAGCAATTCGTCAGTGAGTCTTCGAGGTTGCTCCTCGTAAAGCAAATATCCAAGGAGTTGGAACGCAAAGGCATATCCTTTGGTGAGGCTGGCGAACTTTTTGGCCTCTTCTTCGCTGACCTCCAAAGCCTTCTTATAAGAAGCGACGATGGAGGAAAAAGACAAAGGCGGAAGATTGATTTTCTCAGAACGAAGGAGGGAAGTTGGGTTCTTTTCGTTGGCGAGTTCGAAGATGTTTTCGAAAAGGCCGGTTCCCAACAACGTCAATTCGTATCCTTTTCTTACGAGCATTTGGAAAGACGAGGCGAGTTTCCTCATCTCTTCGCTATTGGAGACCTCGTCGATGCAAACGAGGACCTTCTTTTCTTGTTTTTGCAATTCGTCAAAGATACGTTCGAGCAAATCCTCGATATTGAGAACGGGATTTTTGCCCGATAGCGAGAAAGAGATGCCATGGAATGAGAAACTAAATTCCTTGTTGATGAACAGACGTTTGACCTTTCCTAGCGTATATAGTTTCACTGCCAAGGCTTCACGCATGTCGTCGTTGGGATTTAATTCAACCACGAGCCAATCGTCCATTTTGGAGAACTCCTTTTCAACTACCGATAAAAGGACGGTCTTTCCCGATCCTCTTACACCTGTTATCAAGAAGCTTCTCGATAAAGGGGGAGTGGTGGTGATGCTTTCGACAAGGCTTTTAACGTGAGAGACGCGTTCCAAATATTCGGGTGGTTGTGCTCCGAAAGTTAAAGTGAAGGGGTTATGTTGTTCCATATGCTGCCTCCCAATAATATTCTTTCACACTCTTTCACACTTTTTGCTTTCTTTCACACTCTTTCACACTTTTACAATATTCCGCATAAAATAGAATTAAAGACATTTATTATATAATTGGTTATGAAAATATGTCTTGGATAATTCAATGTGTTAGGCCAAAATGCCATTCAAGAGCGGTATTAAACGGCGTAGCAAGCCTTCAAAAACTCAAAAACCGAAGTTAAGCGGCAGAAGAGAAAGGCGATCTAATGAGACTGCTTATTGTCATAGATATGTTTATTCGGTGTTTATCGTGTTTTTATAAATTAGAGTGAAGTAACAATGAAGTAATACTTCACTCTTACTTCACACTTTACTTCACTCTTCTAGAAGTTATTTCGGGAACACCAGATTATGGTTGGTTGAATATTTAACCGGATATGTGATTCCGTTAAGCAAAAGCAGGTTCTTTTCGATGAGAGGGGCCAGGACGTCTCTTCTGAAATAGGTTGATGGTTTAATGCCTAGCATTTCGGCTATCTCCAAAGCGCTTCGAGGTTTGTGCCAACAATAAGAGAGGATCTCTAGCTGTTTTGGGTTTTCTTCTTCGCCTAGGGTATATACCGCCGGCTTTTCGTCATTACAGACCAAGCCTGAGGTGTGCGTTAAATCTGGTAGCGTTAAGGAAAAGAAAGAGTCGTTAGAATCGGCGAAGGGAGCGAACTTCGCTCCGTATTTCTTATATTCTTGCTCGATTTTGTCGAATCCGCTGCCTTTATGATCCATTAGTTTGCAAAGGGAAAGGACATTACAAATAAGCTCGTTCCTTCTTAAAGGGGGGATGCTCGATAGATTTGTTTCTTTCTTTAACCATTTATGCGACGGCAAGGAACCGGGGGAGACGATTTCCAAGCGGTCCTTATAGATGTTGATTTCGATTTGGCTGCCTGTAATGAAATAATTGCGATGCCCTAATGCGTTGGTCACCCCTTCCGATAGCGCTCGCTCTGGGAAGGAGAAGAAGTCCCTTCTCCCCGTGGGCAGCTTCTCAAAGCCGTGAGCGGAACGCCCATCAATGAAGGCCATAATCTCATTGTATTCTTTGATTAAGTTTCCTTTGATGCTTTTGGTGGCGAGGAAGATGTTTTCTCCTTTGCTCGCCCCTGGCAATGCCAAACATTCGACAAGGGTTCTAGCGTCGTCATAGTCATCTTTAAAAAGCAAAGCGCCTTTCTTCAATTTGCCATTGAGATTAAAAAAGCCGATGTTCAATAGATCTTTTTCCGTTAATTCCTTACCGTCGTTTTGCTCTTTGTAGAAAGCGTATAAGGTTTGGAAATTCTCTTTATGAAAATCCTCATCGGTTTCTAAGAGGTCATACGAAACATAGTCGCTAGACATCACCATATTGCGGATCTCTTCCCCGGAGGCAGGGCTGGTCTTACCGAAATGGCGCACGAATATGGCGCTTATGCCATTTATGCGTAATGATACGGGAGGGCATTTGCTCTTCTCGACATGGATGGCCAAGACGTAACGGGTGGGATTGGTGTTAGGGACGAGGATGCGTTCGATTCGATAACGGATCGGCGGTTCGATATGAGCAATGACTAGACGTTGCACCATCAAAGCGATTTTATCGGCGTCCGTGTGTGACAAGGCCATGATTTGATGGGTTTTGTCGTTGACGCCGACATAGATTATTCCCCCGAAAGTGTTTGCAAAAGCCACGATTTCCTTTAACCATCCGGTTTCCTGCCGCCCCTTATTATCTTTGGTCGGCCCCTCTAAAAGAGTTCCTTTAAATTCAATTTCGTAATCTTCGATGTTCTGATGCGGCACCAATTCCTCAAATAACATGTTTCGCGCTCCCTGCTTATATTTTAATATAGAATGAAGTAACAATGAAGTAATACTTCACTCTTACTTCACTCTTTACTTCATTGTGCATGAAGTTGGTTTTTCTTATAAACGTCGTCATCTTGGATATGATGTTTTATCGCCTTGATTTATGTCCCAAGATTCTTTGGTGCAAATTTTGGTGCATTTTAGCTTTTTATGGCCTCTCTTTGGATGTTATTTGCTCATTTAAAAACACAAAAAACTCCAGTAGTTACCGTGAGTTATGGATTTTTTAAACGTTTTATTGTTTTGATTACGGGAATAAGCACCAAAATTCTTCTCTTTGGTGCATTTTCGTGGATATTGGTGTAAATCTTTTCCTCTATTTATAGATTTCGTCTAAATCGATTAATAGGAGACTCGTATCGTTCTTGATCTCTGCGGAAAAGCCGCTTTTGGAGGCGAATCCGTACATATGCACGTGGAAGGGAAGACCCTTCCATTGTTCTTTCTCTTCATTGACTACGGAAAGAGAAATAGGCGTATTGCTATATTTGCATTCAATTGGGATTAAGCCATCATCGGTTTTCAAGATGAGATCGAACTCCCTATCAATCTTATTGGCATGGTAATAAAGTCGTCCTAGAGCCGTAGCTAAGAAAGGCAGTTTGGAATCCATGTTCGCCCTGATGCAGTATTCCTTAGTTACTTCCTCAAATTTTCTCGGTAGATATTCTTTCTCGAGTTTTTCTTCGATGTATTTTTCATAGAATTGTTTTGAAGACATGGCTCTTCTTTCCATTTGATAACGGGAAAGGAAGGTGAAATAGAAATCCAAAAAAGGATCGCTTATGTAATAGAGCGCTTTGCGATTCGTCGCTGCATTTATGGCGTAACTTTTGCTTATAAGATCCATTTCTTCGAGGCTTTTTAGATAACGTGTGGCGTTATCTTTAGCCGGATCGCCTAATGTCGTATTCAGATCAACGTAGTTTCTTTTTCCTCGGCTGATCATTTCAAAAAGGGTGTTGGCGTTTGCTTCTTTTATTAATTCGGACGAGACCACGGAGACGGCCTCCTTATCGAAGAAGGAATCGAGCTCGATGAAATTATCCAAAAGATTTTCCTCGAATGAGAGGGAATAGTCGAGGTTCTTGATGTTAAAGGCCGTTCCGCCGAAACAGGCGTAATATTTGAATTTCTCTTCATTCGATAAGGAGGGGTAGAATTTCGCGCTGTCATAATAATCGAAGGTATGCAGATGGATGACGTCGTTGAATCGGCCGTATAAGGGTGATTTGCGTTCGGCGATTTTTTTCATGATGTCCATATATGAGCCGCATAGGATCAAAGTTAATTTCGCGCTGTCTTCGAAATCGTGCATGACGCGCTGCAACGTCGAATCCAAGTTCTCGCTTTCGCCGCGGAAATTGGGATATTCATCGATGAAAAGGATGTAGGGGTGAGTAACGCTATAAGAGAAAAGGGCGCGGAAAAGCTCTTCGGCGTCAGTGGGGTGGAATCCTATCATGCCCATGAATTCTCCAGCCTTTTTGCCCAGTTCGTTTATTTGCTCTTTGACGGTTATCTTCCTACAAAGATAGGAAAAGGACCTCTTTCCCGATTTCTTTATCGCTTCGTCGACCAACTCGGTTTTGCCAATGCGTCTTCTGCCGTAAACAAGTAACGCTTGCAATGAATTTAGTGTGATTCTTTTCTCGATCTTCTTAAGTTCTTTTTCTCTGCCGATAAACATAAACGAACCTTGTGATTCTATTATGCGATAAATTAGCCTATTTTGAAATAGCCTATTTTGAAATAGGTTAATTCTTTGATATGAATCTTTGTTCCCCTCTTGGTTGGTATCATAATTAATGACCAACAGAACAGGGAGACATGTATGAAAAAAGAAACGGTGGATAGGATTCGCAAATTCATTGATGATCGTGATTGGTCGCAGT